>JAQGKN010000164.1 GCA_028290085.1 Hyphomicrobiales bacterium | reverse complement strand
GCAAGCAGGATTACGTCGGGGGCTTCGTCGTCACCGCCGGTCCCGAAGAGCAGAAGATCTCCGAGCGATTCGCGCGCGCCAATGACGACTACGGCTCGATCATGGTGAAAGCCCTGGCCGACCGCATCGCCGAGGCCTTCGCCGAGCGCATGCACGAGCGCGTGCGACGCGAATTCTGGGGCTACGCCGCCGACGAAGTGCTGACCAACCAGCAGCGGATTGACGAAGCCTATGCCGGCATCCGTCCCGCGCCGGGCTATCCCGCGCAGCCCGATCACACCGAAAAGGCGACACTCTTCCGCCTGCTCGATGCCGAGCGGAAGATCGGCGTGAAGCTGACAGAGAGCTTCGCCATGTGGCCGGGGTCCTCTGTGTCAGGGCTCTATATCGCCAATCCCGAATCCTATTATTTCGGGGTGGCGAAGGTCGAGCGCGATCAGGTCGAGGATTACGCCCTGCGCAAGGGTATGGACCTCGCTGAAGTCGAGCGCTGGCTGGCGCCGATCCTGAACTACAATCCGGCCTCGCTGGCACTCGACGCGGCAGAATAGTCTGCCGCAGCCCTTGCGCGACTGACGCGAGCATTGGAATGTACCTCTCAGGCACGGGGCGCCAAGTCCCCGGCCCGGGAGGTAATGCCATGTTTTTCTCGACGCTGTGTCGCGCCGCGCGCTGTCTCCATCTCGCCTCGTCATTGCGAGGAGCGCAGCGACGCGGCAATCCAGGAGCCGCAAGACTAGCGCTCATATTTGCATCCATGCTGTTGCCGATCAGCGCGCCCGCTCATGCCGACCCCATCGAAGACTTCTACAAGGGCCGCAACATCAACCTGATCATCGGGCTGGGCGAAGGGGGCGGCTATGATCTCTCAGCCCGCCTGGTCGCGCAGCATCTGAGCGATTTCATTCCGGGCAAGCCAACCATCGTGCCGCGCAACATGCCGGGCGCGGGTAGCATCGCGGCAGCCGATTTTGTCTACAGTGTCGCCCCGCGCGACGGCACGACGATCGCCCTCTTCCAACCGACCTTCGTGCTCGAAAAGATCACGGACAAGGCGCGCAAGTTCGAGTCCGAGAAATTCGGCTATATCGGCCGCGTCGATCAATCCGTGCTCGTCGGCCTCGTCTGGAAGAATTCGCCAGCCCGCACCATCGACGAGATCAAGAAGCGCGAGATCGTCCTCTCCGCCAATGCCGCCGCCGGCACCTCGGCGACCATTCCATGGGCGCTGAACCGGCTCATCGGCACCAAGTTCAAGGTCGTACTCGGCTATGCATCGAGCGCCACCATGGGCCTCGCGCTGGAGCGTGGAGAAGCAGACGGCATCGGCTCGACCAGCTGGGATTACTTGCAGACACGACAGGACTGGTTCGACCAGAAGAAGATCGACATCCTCTACACCATCGCGCTCACCCGTTATCGCGAATTGCCCGACGTGCCGACAGTGCTGGAACTCACCGACGTCGAGAAAGACCGCAACGTCCTGAAGCTGATGGCCAGCACCTCATCCATCGGGCGCGCCTTTTTGACGACGCCCGGCGTGCCGCCCGAGCGCCTCGCGGCATTGCGACAGGCCTTCGACCGCATGACCAGGGACCCGGATTTTCTGGCCGACGCAGCCAAGCGACATCTCGGCGTCGATCCGTTGGGAGGCACCGCATTGCAGTCACTCTTCAACGACGTCGCGACGCAGCCCGCCGACGTCGTTGACGCGATGAAAGCCGCCGTTCTGCCACCTGGTAAGGAATAACGGGTCAAAGGCAGAGCTTTCCACATTTTGGTCACGTTCTGCGGGTCAGAACAGGGGCATGATCCGTTATCGCCTCCTCCCGATTCTTGCCTTGCTCGCCGCCACTCCGCTGACGCCGGCATTTGCCGATCCAGCTGATTGCGGCGCTTGCACGGAACTCGACCGCGCGACCATGGCTGATCCTGTCGCGCCCTCCGACCTGCCCCGGCCGCCCGCAATTCACGCGGAAAACACCGACGCCAAGGGAACCCCCATCGAAGTGCCGCTGCCCGGAGAAGGCGGCGTCACCGTTTTCCACAAGTCTGGATCGGGCGTGTGGCTGAGCGAAGCCGCGGGCGGCAACGTCTATGTGAAACCAGCGCAGAACAAACTGACGCTCGATCTGAAATACGGATTCTGAGCCTCAGGCGACCAGTGGCGGGCGCCTGCCCGGCGAATGCGCGATGAGATCACGCAATGTCGTGATGGTCGAGGAATCGGCGACGCCATCCACTTGCTCGCGGCGGAAATGGCGCTGGAACGCCCGCACCACCTGCTCGGTCGCCTCGTCATAAACGCCGGTGACGGCGATCCTGTAGCCATAGAGCGCAAACATCGCCTGAAGCGCCTGCACGGGCTGACCCTCGTCGCCCCGCGCGAAGAAGCGTCCTCCCGCAATGGGGGACGCCGGAACGAGATGGCCGACTCCGCGCGCGTGCAACACCTCCCAAGGGAAAATCTCGCCAGGATCGCGCTTGCGGGCGGGCGCAATGTCGGAATGCGCGAGCACGCGCTCAGGTGCAATGCCATGGCGGGCAATGAGATCGGCGCAGAGCTCGGCAACGGCGGTGATCTGCTCGGATGGAAACGGCGGTGCCCCGCCCTCATGACCGGGATTGACGATCTCAATGCCAATGGATCGCGAATTCAGGTCGGTCTCGCCCGCCCAGGACGCGACGCCCGCATGCCACGCCCGCCGCGCTTCGGGTACGAGCTGCAGAATACCGCCGTCTTCCCAGACGAAATAATGGCAGGAGACCTCTGCAACCGGATTGCAAAGCCGCCCCAGTGCCTCGGCTCCGCTGGTCATGCCGGTGTAGTGCAAGACGATCATGTCGGGCCGCAAGACGCCGACGCGCTCGCCGTGGTTGGGCGAGGGAAAGACTTTCGAGGCGAAGGACGAATCCGGACGGGGCAAGCTCATAGCCCCTCATAGCAAGTCCGCACGCCCTTATGAAAGAGGCCCGGCCCTTTCGGACCGGGCCTGAAGGCCAGACGCTCAGTAGCCGTCGCGATAATAGCTATCGCGGTAATAGCGCACGCAGACGCGATCGCCGTAGGCATCGTAGGCGACGCGGGCGCATCGGCGCTGCGGGGCCGTGTTGGCACCGATGATGGCGCCGCCAGCAGCGCCTAGCGCGCCGCCGACAAGGGCACCAC
>JAQGKN010000160.1 GCA_028290085.1 Hyphomicrobiales bacterium | reverse complement strand
CCCAGAGGGTGTCCGGCCGGCTCGGCATCCCGATCGAGACTGTCTCGATCGTGCATGGCGACACCGACAAGGTGCAGATGGGCATGGGCACCTATGGATCTCGCTCGGGCGCGGTCGGCATGTCGGCCATCGTGAAGGCGCTCGACAAGATCGAGGCCAAGGCGAAGAAGGTCGCCGGCTTTTGCCTGGAAGCTTCCGACCAGGACATCGATTTCAAGGACGGCAAATTCACCGTGCGCGGGACCGACAAGGAGATCGACTTCGCATCCGTCGCCTTGCAGGCCTATATCGCGCATAAGTTCAACGGCCAGGATCTGGAGCCGGGCCTGAAGGAAAGTGCGTTCTGGGATCCGACGAATTTCACCTTCCCGGCGGGCGTGCATATCTGCGAAGTCGAAATCGATCCGGCGACCGGGATCACGCGTGTCGACCGCTGGACGGCGGTCGATGATTTCGGCATTGTCATCAATCCGATGATCGTCGAGGGGCAGGTGCATGGCGGCATCGCCCAGGGGATCGGGCAGGCGCTTCTCGAAGGCGCGGTCTATGATGTCTCAGGGCAACTCGTGACGGCGAGCTATATGGACTATTCCATGCCGCGCGCTCAAGATCTGCCGAACTACGATGTGGGCATGACGCAGACGCGTTGCCCGTCCAACCCGCTCGGCATCAAGGGATGCGGAGAGGCAGGCGCCATCGCGGCGCCGCCCGCGGTGATCAACGCGATCACCGATGCGATTGGACACGAGAATATCGCGATGCCCGCCACGCCTCAGGCCGTGTGGCGCGCCCTGCAGCAGGCGGCGCCGAAACTGGCCGCCGAGTGATTTTGGACTAAAGTGCCGGTGCTGAAGCGCCGCTTGGGGAGAAAGACATGTATCCGTTCACCTATCATCGGCCGGAAACGGTGCGCAAAGCTGTGTCGCTGGCTGGTTCGGCCCCAGATGCGAAGATCCTCGCTGGTGGCATGACGCTGCTGCCGACGATGAAGCAGCGGCTGGCCTCCCCCGCCGCGCTGATCGACCTGAACGGCCTGTCAGATCTCGCGGGCATCGAGGTGACCTCGCGCACGGTGACCATCGGCGCCATGACGCGCCATGCCGATGTGGCCGCGTCGGCCGAATTGCGCGAAGCCATTCCGGCGCTGTCGGATCTCGCTGGCTGGATCGGCGATCCGGCCGTGCGGCATCGCGGCACCATCGGCGGTTCTGTCGCCAACAACGATCCGGCTGCGGATTATCCGGCAGCCTGCCTCGCGCTCGGCGCGACCATCGTCACCAACCTGCGCAAGATCGCGGCTGATGATTTCTTTCTCGGCATGTTCGAGACGGCGCTGGGTGAAGGCGAGATCATCACCAAGATCGTCTTCCCGGTGCCGCAGAAATCCGGCTACCAGAAATTCCGCAACCCGGCCTCGCGCTACGCCATCGTCGGTGTATTCGTCGCCAAGAAGGGCTCCGAGGTCCGTGTGGCCGTGACGGGCGCCGGCGAGAACGGCGTGTTCCGCGTCGGCAATCACGAGACGGCTCTGACGGAGAAGTTCGCGGTCAAGTCCATCGAGGGACTGGCTGTGCCGGCTGAAGGGCTCAACTCCGACATCCATGCGGATGCCGTCTATCGCGCGCATCTGATCGGCGTGATGGCGCGTCGCGCGGTGGCGGCTGCGAAGTAAGGCGAGTTCCTGATTCGGGAATAGGCACTCACCGCGTTGCCGTCATTGCGAGCGGAGCGAAGCAATCCAATGCGGTCTCGCGACTCCTGGATTGCGGCGTGGCTGCGCTCCTCGCAATGACGGCGACTGACTCGCGCTCTCGTTCGAGACGGAGGGTCTGTCAGTGTGCCTCCATTGCCCGAGCCGCCCGCAACTGGCATTCTCGCCAGCCCGACACAGCTGGACGTGACCCGCGTGACCGCTCTCCCCCAATCCATTGATGAAACGCTCTCGCTGCTCACCCGTGCCGACTACGTCGCCGACCGCGCGCTGGCGACTGTGCTGTTCCTGTCGCTGAAAATGGGGCGGCCCCTGTTCCTTGAGGGCGAGGCCGGTGTCGGTAAGACGGAGATCGCCAAAGTCCTGGCCACCACGCTGGGACGAAAGCTGATCCGTCTGCAATGCTACGAGGGGCTCGACGTCGCTTCCGCCGTCTACGAGTGGAATTATGCGCGGCAGATGATGGCGATCCGGCTCGCCGAAGCGTCGGGCGAGAGCGACCGCGAGCGGATTGAGCATGATGTGTTCTCCGAGCGCTATCTCATCAAGCGGCCGCTGCTGCAGGCGCTGGAGACTACGACCGAAGGGCCGCCGGTTCTGCTGATCGACGAGCTGGATCGCACCGACGATGCCTTCGAGGCTTTCCTTCTGGAGATCCTGTCGGATTTTCAGGTGACGATCCCGGAACTCGGCACGATCCGCGCCGAGCATCCGCCCATCGTCATCATCACATCGAACCGCACACGCGAAATCCACGACGCCCTGAAGCGGCGCTGTCTCTACCATTGGGTGGATTATCCCGATGCGGAGCGCGAGATGCAGATCCTGCGCACCAAGGTGCCCGGCGCCTCGAAGAAGCTCAGCCGTGAAATCGTGGCCTTCGTGCAAACGCTGCGCAAGAAGGACCTTTTTAAACAGCCGGGTGTCGCCGAGACGATCGACTGGGCGACCGCGCTGACCGAACTCGATGCCGTGTCACTCGACCCCGCCATGGTGTCAGACACCCTGGGCGTGCTGCTCAAATATCAGGACGACATCCAGCGGCTTCAGGGCAGCGCCACGCAGGCGGCGCTGGATGAGGCGCGGGCGAGCCTGAGCTGAGGCGAAAAGCCATGCAAGACGATGACGTCACGGACGGCAAACTTGGCGAAAACATCCTGCATTTCGCGCGCCTTTTGCGCGCGACGGGCCTGCCGGTCGGCCCCGGTCATGTGATTGATGCGGTTGAGGCCGTGCAGGTGGCGGGCGTGGCCTCGCGCGCTGATTTCTACGCGACGCTGCATGCGGTCTTCGTCAGCCGCCACGACCAGACGGTTCTCTTCGATCAGGCCTTCGCGATTTTCTGGAAAAGGCGCGGCTTTCTCGAAAAGCTGATCGCCATGATGTCGCCCATGGCTGCACCCGACAAGCAGGACATGAAGCCCGCGCCCGGCGCGACCCGCATGGCCGAAGCACTGGCGGGTAACCGCCCGAAGCGCGAGGCCGAGCCGACCGTGGAGCGCGATGCGCGGCTCACCATGTCCGAGCAGGAAGTGCTGCAGCGCAAGGATTTCGCGCAGATGAGCGCGGAGGAGATCGCCCGCGCCAACCAGGTGATCGCGCGGCTGCGTCTGCCCCATGACGAGGTGGCGACACGGCGCTGGCGTCCTGACGCACGGGGTGCGCGTATCGATCCGCGCCTGAGCATGCGCAAGGCGATGAGCGGTGGTGGCGACGTGTTCGATCTCCTGCGCCGCGACCGTGTGCTGCGTCATCCGCCCGTGGTCGCGCTCTGCGACATCTCGGGCTCCATGACAGATTACACGCGCGTCTTCCTGCATTTCCTGCACCGTCTTACGGAAGAGCGGCGGCGCGTTGAAACCTTTCTGTTCGGCACGCGGCTCAGCCATGTGACGCGCGACTTGCGTGCGCGCGATATAGATGCCGCGCTGGCCGATGTCTCAGGTTCAGTGCAGGACTGGTCGGGCGGCACGCGCATCGCCGCCTCCTTGCACGAGTTCAACCGGCTCTGGTCGCGCCGCGTGCTGGGGCAGGGGGCTATCGTGCTGCTCTTTACCGACGGGCTGGAGCGTGACAGCGGGGGCCAGCTGGCCGCCGAAATGGAGCGGCTGCACAAATCCTGCCGCCGCCTGATCTGGCTGAACCCACTCTTGCGCTACGATCGTTTCGAGCCGCGCGCGGCGGGCATTCGCGCCATGCTGCCGCATGTCGACGAGTTTCGACCCGTGCATCACCTCGCCAGCCTGGACGATCTGGCGATGGCCTTGTCGGCGCCTGCCATGCGCGCCGATTTCGATCCAAGGGTATGGGCGAAGCGGGCAACATAAGCTCGTCATTGCGAGGAGCGCAGCGACGCGGCAATCCATCTAGCGGCAGCCACGTCGCAAGATGGATTGCCGCGTCGCCTTCGGCTCCTCGCAATGACGAGTCAGAATTCAGCAAAGCTGATGCATGGTGCGCGGCAGCGGCCCCGGCGGCATTCCCGCCGCGATGAGCCTGCCGGCGCGCACGGCTGCGAGCAGATCATTGGGCGTGTAGGGCTTGTGCAGGCAGCCGACAGCGAGGTGGTCGCCGCGCCCCGAAGCGCAATTGCCTGTCGTGAACAGACACGGAATGCCGAGACGCTTCAGCTCGCGTGCGACATCAATCCCGCTTTTCGCGCCAAGCAATTGCATGTCGAGCAGGACAAAGTCCGGTCGTTCATCCGTCGCCCTTTTCACGGCGCCAGCGAAATCATCCTCCACGCCAACGACGATATGCCCAGCATCGACCAAAGTGTCCTCGATCATTGCGGCGACCAGAAACTCGTCCTCGACTACGAGGATGCGTAAGATAGCTTCGC
>JAQGKN010000120.1 GCA_028290085.1 Hyphomicrobiales bacterium | reverse complement strand
GCGCGAAGCCGCCGCCAAGATGATCGTAGATACCGCCGTCGCACATGCGCCGCAAAGTCAGCAGCACAGCTTCGCATGCACCTGCAGGCGTGCCGTCGCGCGCGGTTCGCCAGAGCAGTTCCAGCGCGGGCGGGTTTGGGAACTTGGGTGCGCCCTTCAATCCTCCGTTCAGCGGGTCCATGGCCGCCGTAATGCGCTCGGCATAGAAGGTGAGATCAGCGGGTGTGATGTCTTTCGCGTCGGTTGCGACCTGCACCTGCGTCACCGCATTGCGCAGCGCCGTCGCATTGGTTGCGACCTGCGCGGGCTCGGTGTGGAAGACGCGCGAGACTTCGCGGAGAATGTCGGGAAAGCCCTTGCGGCCGTAGCGCGTTTCCTTGGGGAAATAAGTGCCGCCCCAGAAGGGCTCGCCGTCGGGCGTGAGGAACATGGTCAGCGGCCATCCTCCGGGCTGCCCAAGCGCATGCAGCGCGGCCATATAGACCTGATCGACATCGGGTCGCTCCTCGCGGTCCACCTTGATGTTGACGAACAACTCGTTCATCACCCCCGCGACGCCCTCATCCTCGAAACTCTCATGCGCCATCACGTGGCACCAGTGGCACGCGGCATAGCCGACCGAGAGCAGGATGGGCTTGCCGCTCGCACGCGCGATGCCAAGCGCCTCTTCGCCCCACATCTGCCAATGCACAGGGTTGTCCTTGTGCTGCAGCAGGTAGGGGCTGACGGCATCTTTCAAGCGATTCTGCGTCATCACTCACCTCTGATATTGCGCCCGCGCATCCTATAGAGGGCTCGGCGGACAGGGAAGATTTGGCGCGGATAATCGAAAATTCGAGCTTTGCGAGGGCGCCGTCCATGCCATAGTCTCTGCCTATGACGATCACGGGAACGCCTCCACAGCCGATTCCACCGAGCGCGGAGGGGAACCTTTTTTCGCGGGCGCGCGGTCGTTTCGACTCCATGTCGAACAATTCGCGCGGCATATTTTATGTGTCGATGGGCTCGCTCATGCTCGTCATCATGGCCTCCATCGCGAAGTTTCTCGGCAGCCGCCTGCCGGCCTTCGAGCTGCTGTTCTTCCGCTCGTTCGTGGGATTTCTCTTCATCCTGCCGCTGTTCATGCGCGACCCGATGGAGCCTTTCAGAACGAAGCGGCCGGGCATGCATCTCGTGCGGGGCATGCTGGGCTCGGCTGGTAATTTTTGCTTCTTCTGGACCATCACGCATATGCTGCTGGCCGATTCCATGGCGCTGCAATTCTCGCGGCCACTCTGGACCATCCCGCTCGCCTTTTTCTTCCTGGGTGAAATCTCCAACCTGCGCCGCACGATGGTTTCGATCATCGGCTTCGCTGGCGTGTGGATGTATGCGCGGCCCTTCACGGCGGGTTTCGATCCAAACGCGGTCGTCGGCGCGCTCGGCGCGCTCTTTGCCACGCTCGTGGTGATCTCGATCAAGCGCTTGTCGAAGACAGAGCCGACGCGCATCATCATGTTCTATTATGCCTTCTGGAATGCCATATTTTCGCTGATCCCGGCGATCTTCGTCTGGATGATGCCGACTTGGTCTGAGCTGTCGCTGCTGATCGTGCTCGGCTTCCTGGGCATCGCAGGGCAAGGCATGATCACCAAAGGCCTGCATTATGGTGATGCAACCGCGCTGGCTCCGCTCGATTATTCGCGCATCGTTTACGCGGCTGCCATCGGCTATGTGATGTTTGGCGAGATACCGGGCTGGTGGAGTATCGCGGGCATGCTGCTCATCGTCGTCGCCTCCATCTATCTCGTCGTGGTCGAGAAGAAGAAGGCAGCTGCAGCGTAACAGGAGGCTGTCATGATCGTGCGCACACGGGCCGATGGATCGCTCGTCCTGATCACGCAGAACGATCACGCGCGCCTCTCTGGCCTGTTCGCGGCTCATTGGGGCAATGCCGAATTCGAGGCGCCGCGCACGCAGGAATCCGTAATCCGCGCCGCTGCGTATCATGACTGGACATGGTCACGCTACGAGGCCGCGCCGCATTACGATTCCACGGCCAAATCCACGCCGAACTTCCGTCAGGTTCACAGCGATACGGTTCAGCTCTCCGCCTATCAGGAGGCCCTCGACTGGGTGGCGGGTATCGATGGCTATGCGGGGCTTCTCGTTAGCCGCCATCGCACGGGGCTATGGCGTGGCCGTTACGATGCCATCGCCGAGCCGCCGTACCACGCAGCGAAGAACATCGCGCCCGAACTCTCGGCCTTCATCGCGCGTAACGAAGCTCGGCAGGAAGCCACACTTGCTGGCTTCGACCGTGCGACGTTCCTCGTGGACTACCAGCTCCTGCAGATCTGGGATTTGCTGTCGCTCTACTGGTGCACAAGCGAGGTGCCAGGCGCGATGCGTATCGCCTACGCGCCGACGAGCTACGCGGGCGACGGCAAGACGGGCGTGCCGCTCATCCTGAAGCCGCTGGGGCGCCGCCGTGTGGCGATAGATCCATTTCCCTTCGAGGGGGACACGCTGGAAGGCGGCTTCGTCTACCGGCACCTGCCAACGGCAGATTTCGCGGATGTGGAGAGCTTCCGCCGCGCGCTCTGGGGGGCCGTGCCGCATGTCGAGGCCTTCGAGTTCGTGCGGAAGGCTTGACGCAGAAGGCGCACAACCCGGGTTGCCGTCTTTGCGAGGAGCGTAGCGACGAAGCAATCCAGGAGTCGCGAGACCGTACTGGATTGCTTCGCTCCGCTCGCAATGACGGCAAC
>JAQGKN010000102.1 GCA_028290085.1 Hyphomicrobiales bacterium | reverse complement strand
GCCGCCGAATCCTGCGGGCAATACACGCCCTGCCGACTCGGCACGCGCAAGGCCGCGCAGCTGATGGAGGAAGAGACGTGGGATCTCGACCTGCTGCTCGATCTCAGCTCCGTCATGGGCGATGCCTCGATCTGCGGGCTCGGACAGGCCGCGCCCAATCCGCTGCTCTGCCTCGTCAAATATTTCCCCGAGGAATTTTCGGGAGCACGTGCATGAACGGCGTCTCCTTTCAGCTCGACGGGAAGACCGTCACGGCCCGTGCCGACGAGACGATCTGGCAGGTCGCCCAGAGGCGCGGCACTGACATTCCCCATCTCTGCCATCGCGACGCACCCGATTATCGGCCTGACGGCAATTGCCGCGCCTGCATGGTCGAGATCGACGGTGAGCGCGTTCTCGCGCCCTCGTGCCGGCGCAAGCCTGTCGAGGGCATGATTGTCTCGAGCGTCAGCGAACGGGCTGCAAAGGCGCGTGCGCTGGTGATGGAGTTGCTCGTCGCAGATCAACCGTCGCGCGACCAGGCGCATGACCCCGATTCCGCCTTCTGGCAGCAGGCGAGCTCCATCGGTGTGACAACGAGCCGCTTTCCGCGAGCTCCCTCGCAACCGCTTGTCGATCCGAGCCATCCGGCCATGCGCGTCAATCTGGGTGCCTGCATTCAATGCGGGCTCTGCGTGCGCGCCTGCCGCGAGGTGCAGGTGAACGATGTGATCGGCATGGCCTACCGGAATTCGGCGTCCAAGATCGTGTTCGACTTCGACGACGACATGGGCGCCTCGACATGCGTGGGTTGCGGAGAATGCGTGCAGGCCTGTCCCAAAGGTGCTTTGATGCCATCCGCCTATCTCGACGATGCGCAGGTGCGCAATGTCTGGCCGGATCGCAGCGTGGATTCGCTCTGCCCTTATTGCGGAGTGGGCTGCCAGGTCACCTATGAGGTGAAGGACGATCGGATCGTCAGTGCGCAGGGGCGCGATGGTCCCGCCAATCACAACCGCCTTTGCGTGAAGGGGCGCTTCGGCTTCGATTATATCACGCATCCGCATCGGCTGACGCAGCCCTTAGTGCGGCTCGACGGCGTGGCGAAACGGGCCGATGACGTGGTCGATCCCGCGAACCCCTGGACGCATTTTCGCGTGGCGAGCTGGGACGAAGCGCTGGAGCGCGCGGCTTCGGGATTGGTGCGCATTCGCGACACGCAGGGGCCGCAGGCGCTGGCAGGATTTGGCTCTGCCAAGGGCTCGAACGAAGAGGCCTATCTGTTCCAGAAGCTGGTTCGCACGGGCTTTCGCACCAACAACGTCGATCATTGCACGCGGCTCTGCCACGCATCGTCCGTTACCGCCCTCATGGAGGGGCTGAATTCCGGTGCTGTGTCGGCGCCGTTTGAAGCGGCGCGCGATGCGGATCTGATGATCGTCATCGGCGCCAATCCGGCCGTCAACCATCCGGTGGCCGCGACCTTCATCAAGAACGCCGTGCGAACGCGGGGTGCCAAGCTCGTCGTGATCGATCCGCGACGCCAATCTCTATCACGCCATGCGTGGCATCATCTGGCGTTCAAGCCGGGGACCGATGTCGCCCTGCTGAATGCGATGATCGTCACGATCATCGAGGAAGGCCTGACGGACGGGGTTTACATCGAAGCCTACACGGACAATTTCGACGCTCTGGCGCTGCATGTGCAGGGCTTTTCGCCCGAGGCTATGGCACCCATCTGCGGCATCGAGGCCGGAATTATCCGCGAGGTGGCGCGCGCCTATGCCAATGCGCGCTCGGCACTGATCTTCTGGGGCATGGGCATCAGCCAGCATGTGCATGGCACCGACAATGCCCGCTGCCTGATCGCACTCGCCCTCATTACCGGGCAGATCGGGCGCCCCGGCACAGGACTGCATCCATTGCGCGGCCAGAACAATGTGCAGGGAGCTTCCGACGCCGGGCTCGTGCCGATGCTCTATCCCGATTACCGCTCGGTCGAAGCGCCCCATGTGGAGGCGCTGTTCCAGGAGTTCTGGGGCCAGAAACTCGACCCCAAACGCGGTCTGACCGTCGTCGAGATCATGCATGCCATCAAGGCCGGCGCGATCCGGGGCATGTATATCGAGGGCGAGAATCCGGCCATGTCGGACCCCGACCTCAATCATGCGCGGGAATCGCTTTCCATGCTGGAGCATCTCGTCGTGCAGGATCTCTTCCTCACCGAGACCGCCTTTCATGCCGACGTGGTACTGCCCGCCTCTGCCTTTGCCGAGAAAGCGGGCACCTTCACCAGCACCGACCGGCGCGTGCAGATGGCGCGCCCCGTCGTGTCCCCGCCGGGAGAGGCACGGCAGGATTGGTGGATCATCCAGGAAATCGCGCGGCGCATGGGCCTCGACTGGCAATATGGCGGACCCGCGGATGTCTTCGCGGAGATGGCGCAGGTGATGCCCTCGCTGCGCCATATCGACTGGGCGCGGCTGGAACGTGAGGGCGCGGTGACCTATCCCGCCGATGCCGACGACCGGCCCGGCCGCGACATCATCTTCGACACCGGGTTCCCGACGCCAAACGGGCGCGCGACCATCGTGCCCGCACAGATGGGGGCGCCCGACGAGGTGCCCGATGCAGATTTTCCGCTGATCCTCTCGACCGGCCGGGTGCTGGAGCATTGGCACACGGGCTCGATGACGAGGCGGACCCAAGTGCTCGATGCGATCGAGCCCGAAGCAACAGCGTTCATGGGGCCGGCCGAAATGATCCGGCTGGGGGCCGCCCCGGGCGATTTCGTGCGATTGGAGACGCGTAGAGGCGCAGTCGACATCCAGTTGCGGCAAGACAGGGATGTCCCTGATGGCATGGTCTTCCTGCCGTTCTGCTACGCGGAGGCCGCTGCTAACCTTTTGACCAACGCGGCGCTAGACCCGGCAGCAAAGATCCCGGAGTTCAAATTCTGTGCGGCCCGCATGCGTTCGATATCACACAGCTCCTCTGAATGACTCTCATTCGACAGCGTTAGCTTGACCTTAGATCTCATTTGCGCACAAGCTAAGCTTTGGCTGCGGCTTCTTCAGTACACCTTCCGGGCAACGCCCGGTGCCGCGCCGGCAGGGATGGATGATGATCCAGCAGCGCGGCCTCCTACGGACCTGCATGGTCTGTTTCCTGCTGATCGCAGGAACTTGGGGTGCGGTCTGCGTCGGGGTTTTCGGACTTTACGATATTGCGCACCGTTTCCTCTCGTCAGCTCGAACCATGCAGTCAAATGGATCATAGCGATGGGCTTGGCTCTCACCCTGCTGGTGCTCGATGCTGGCTCTCGTAGCAGGGCTCGGATTCAGCCGGCGATACCTTCGATCACGCAATCCGACGTCGAACTTGTGGATCCCGCAGGTCTCGC
>JAQGKN010000101.1 GCA_028290085.1 Hyphomicrobiales bacterium | reverse complement strand
ACTGGCGCGGCGTCACGATGAGCGACCTCGTGCATTCGCAATTTCGCCAGTTCGAGGATTTGACCGGCGGCCAGATCGTCACGTCTGGAGAGCCCCTGATGCTCAGTCCGCGCGCTGCGCAGGCCATCGGTATGGCGCTCTACGAGCTTTCCACCAATGCTGTGAAATACGGCGCGCTATCGGTAGCCGACGGCCGGATAGAAATCGGCTGGCGTCGCTTCGACGGACCGGACGACGAACAGCATTTTGCCATGCATTGGCGCGAAAGCGGCGGCCCTCCCGTTGTCGAGCCGGAGCGGCAAGGCTTTGGTCATGTGGTGATCGCAAAGATGACGGCCCGCGCCCTTCGCGGCCATGTCACCTATTCGTTCCCGCCAACCGGCCTCGAATGGACGCTTGAAGCGCCACTCGATTCCGTCGAGGAGCAGCCTGACGTGCCGTTCATGGCAAAGATCTGACGGCTTGCCTCGCCTGCGCTCAGTCGTGCAGCAGATGCGTGTCGGATCCAACCAGTGCGGCCTTCACCGGGCAATATCCTTCAGCACCGCGCCACGCCAGATAAGAGCCGGCTGCGAGCGCCAGAACATTGAGCAGCGGATTGGGACGTGGTTTCGCGGCGGCTGCGGCAAGGCCCAGTCCACCGAGCACATAGGCGATGCGTTCGCCGGTCGAGAGATTGTCTTCGTGCGGTCCGAACGCGTCGTTCATGGCCACGATGTCTGCTCCTGCATGAGTGTCTCACCAGCGAACGCCGCTGCGCACCTCCAAGTTCCGCAAGGCTGAAGCCTGCCCCTCGAACGGCAACGGCCCTTCCCACCGTGAGGCGAGAAGGGCCGCAGACGTTTGGCGGAACCGTAGGTTGTGCTTACTCGGCAGGAACGGCGATCGGTGCCGCCGTCGATTGACCGAACCAGGCGGCACGCATCGGCTTCAGCAGGAAGAGCGCCAGCAGGCCCGTCAGCACATCCATGATAATGATGAGCGCGAAGACCGGCATCCAGCTGCCCGAACTGTCATGCATCCAGGCTGCGACCGGTCCGCCGAGCACCGACCCGATACCCTGCGCCATATAGAGGAAGCCATAGTTGGTCGTCGCGTTCTTGGCGCCGAATGTATCGGTGAGCGTCGAGGGGAACAGCGAGAAGATCTCACCCCAGCCAAAGAAAACGAGGCCGGACAGGACGACGAGCGCCACTGCATTTTCACGGTAAACCAGCATCAGCGCGATAGCGGCACCTTCGAGGATGAAGGCAATGCTCATCGTGTTCTCGCGGCCGATGCGATCCGAGACCCAGCCGAAGAAGGGCCGCGTCAGGCCGTTGGTGATGCGGTCGACGGTGAGCGCGAGGGGCAATGCAGCAGCGCCCCAGAGCATCACGTTGGCGACGCCGAAATCCTTGGCGAAATTCGCGAACTGCGAGATCACCATGAGGCCGCCCGTCGACATCATCGTCATCATGCCGAACATCAACCAGAAGATCGGTGTCTTCAGCATTTCCTTGGGGCTGAACTCAACCGACGTGGTCGCGACGTTTGCGGAAACGACAGCGGCGGCCGTTTCACCCGGCTTCGGCGCACGCAAACCGATTGCAGCGAGCGCACCGACGACGCCGAGAATGATGCCGAAAGTCGTCAGCGTCTGCTGGTAGCCCGATGACTTCATCATCGTGTCGATCGGGAACGTCGTCAGGATCGCGCCGAAGCCATAGCCCGCCGCCACCACGCCGGTCGCAAAGCCGCGACGGTCCGGGAACCAGCGCACCATCAGGCCGACGATGCCGATGTAGACGATGCCCGTCCCCACGCCGCAAAGCAGTCCGTAAGTGAGATAAAGGCCGACGAGGCTGGTGATCTGGGCTGATAGCACCCAACCGAGACCACTGAACGCGGCGCCGACTGCGATCAGCAGCTTGGGGCCGAAGCGGTCGACGAGCCAGCCCTGCGCAGGCGAAAGCCATGTCTGCAACACGATGAGGATTGAAAAGGTGATCTGGATCGCGGGCAGCGTGGCACCCGTCGTCGTCTGGAAAGATTTGACGAACAGCGTCCACACATATTGCGGACTGGAGATCGCCATCATGGCAATGAGACCGAGGCCAAGCTGGATCCAGCGGGCCTTTCCGAGTGAGACTGGCAATGACATTAGGGAGCTCCCCTTGATAAAAAGTTCAGGGGAATGTCTGCAAGGCGCGTGCCGCAAGGTTTGAAAGACGGCGTCAAAGTAGACAGCCAAAAATTTGAGCAAAGCTTCGATATTTTTTACTCTCAAGGCCGAGCTTTCAGGCACGTTTCGACACCGCACGCCGTATATTGGGTGAAAGGCACATTGCTTGCCTGCCCGAGTTCGAAACCATCTCACGTCCACGGAGTCTTCCATGCTCAATACACCACGCTCGCGCCGGGGAATGGTGACCTCCCCCAACCATCTCGCGAGCGAGGCAGGCCTGCGCGTGCTTCGCGAGGGCGGCAATGCCATTGAGGCGACCGTGGCCATGGCTGCTTCGCTGGCGGTCGTTTATCCGCACATGACAGCCATCGGCGGCGACGGCTTCT
>JAQGKN010000459.1 GCA_028290085.1 Hyphomicrobiales bacterium | reverse complement strand
TCCTTGTCTTCACGCAATCCCTTGAATGAGGCCTGCCGTAAAAGGCCTCCGCCGGTCCATCCGCGAAACTCGACTTCCGCGACGCGGATCGGCGATACCCACACGACGTTCTTGCGCGCGTCTGTCGGAAGATCCTTGCTGACAGGGCTTTTTACAATTCGGTCGCGCGAAAGTTCACGGTGGAGCTGCTTGGCCAGTTCGGCAGAAAACCCGGTGCCCACCCGCCCTGCGTGAACGAGAGTCTTGCCGGAATAATAACCCATCACAAGCGAGCCCACAGCCTTAGTTGCGGCGGTCGAGGGCACGAAGCCGATGATCACGAACTCCTGCCGGTTGGCGCATTTCGATTTCAACCAGTCGGTGCCGCGCCCACTGCGATAGGGGGCGCCGCGCTTTTTCGAGACGATGCCCTCCGCGCTGAGTTGGCAGATATGCTTGAGCATCAGCTCGCCATTCTCATCGAAATGCGCGCTGTAGCGCAGCGCCCCGCCGGCCGGAGCAACGGCGATGATTTGTTCCAGAAGCGCCTTGCGCTTGTCGAGCGCGAGCGGCCGCAAATCGTGGCCGTCCAGATGCAGCAGATCGAAGACGTAGAAAACGAGATCCTCGTCCGTGCCATCCTTCAATGCTTTCTGCAGGCCTGAAAAGTCGGCGATGCCATTTGCATCCTCGACTACAATCTCCCCGTCGAGCAAGGCGGCACCAAGAGGAAGTGCGGAAAGTGCTTCCGCGACAGGCTTGAAACGCTCTGTCCAGTCGATACCTTTGCGCGTTCGCAACACCGCTTTTCCTTTGACGATGCTTGCCTGCATACGGTAGCCGTCGAACTTCACTTCATGCAGCCACGGCGCACCCTCGGGCGGCTTGGCGGACAATGTCGCGAGTTCCGGCTCGACGAAGTCGGGCAGGGCGCCACGCTTGGCACCTTTCGGAATCGTAAGGTCGAGCGTTTCCGCAGGCGCCGCCTTCTGACGTTTCGCCACAGACGCTGCGGGCGTGGGATCGAGCGGCGCTGCTGCGCGCTTCCTCGGCGAACTGGCCTTTGAAGGCGCAGGCACGGCGGCCAGCTTGTTGGAGTGCCACGTCCGGCTCTTGCGATCGCCGGCAATTTCCTCGATCGTGCGGCCTGTCGTCACCGAGCGCGGCATATCCTCGAGAATATCACCCTCGTCTTCGCTGCGCGCCGCTTCGTCGTCACTCTTGATGAGCAGCCAGTTGTCCGCCTTTTCATTCGGCTTTCCACGCATACGCACGAGATGCCAGCGCCCGTGCAGCTTTTCGCCCTCGAGCGTAAAATCGAGATGGCCCTTGGCATATCCCTTGTGCGGGTCCCCTTCGGGGATCCAAGTCCCCTGGTCCCACAACAACACAGATCCGGCGCCATATTCGCCTGCTGGGATGGTGCCCTCGAAGGCTCCGTATTCGAGCGGATGATCCTCGACATGCACGGAAAGGCGCTTCTCGCCTGGAACCAGACTCGGGCCGCGCGTCACGGCCCAGCTTTTCAGCACGCCGTCCAGTTCGAGACGAAAATCATAGTGCAGCCGCGTCGCCGCATGTTTCTGAATGACGAAGCTCAGCGCCTTCGCCTTCGCCTTCGCGCCTCCGGCGCGGCTGGGTTTCGTCTTGCCGCGCGGTTCGGTGGTGAGATCGAAATTGCGCTTCTTGTGATAGGCTTCGAGAGATCCCGGCACATACGCCTCCGTTCAGCCAGCCTTGCGCTTGCGCGGCGCGGGTTTCGCAGCCTTCGCGGGTGTCTTTTTCGCCGTGGATTTGCCGGGTGCCTTGCTGCTTTTGTCGGGCGCGCGGCGCTTCGAAGAAGGCGCGGCAGCAACGGGCTTGCCGCCCTTGGCTTCCGCCTCGACGCTGCGCCGGAGTGCATCCATCAGATTGACGACATTGCTCGGCCGCGTTTGTTTTGGGGCTGCAACAGGCTGTCCCGCGCGCTTGGCGCGGATGAGATCGACCACTGCATCCTGATAGCGGTCCTTGAAGGTAGCGGGATCGAACTTACCCTTCTTGATGTCGATGATGTGGTTGGCGAGATCGAGCATCTCCTTGGCAACGTGCGCCTCGCCGATCTCGTCGAAATAAGCATGTTCGTCGCGCACTTCGTAATCGTAGCGCAACGTCGTTGCCATCAGGCCTTTGCCGCGTGGCTCGATCATCAGGATTCGCTCGCGACGAAACAGCACGACACGCGCCAGGCCGACGACATTGCGCTGCTGCATGGCCTCACGAATGACGGCGAATGCCTCTTCACCAACCTTGTCGTCAGGCGCGATGTAATAATGCGAATCGAAATAGACCTCGTCGACTTGGCTTCGGGGTACGAACTTCTCGATCTCGATGGTGTGCGTACTTTCCAGCGCGACGTCTTCGAGTTCTTCATCGGTGACGGGCACATATTCGCCCTTGGCAATTTCATAGCCGCGCATGCGCTCGCTCGTGTCGACGAGATCGCCGGTGACGGAATCGACATATTGCTGCTTCAGCCGATTATGCGTTTCGCCGTTGATGAGGTGAAACGACACTCGCTCGCTGGTGCTGGCGGCCGGAAAAAGGGCCACAGGGCACGAGACGAGCGACAGCTTGAGGTAGCCCTTCCAATTGGCACGCGGCGCCATCTTCGTCTCCTACGCAATACACGCAAAACGCCTTTGAACAGCGCAAAAGCAACGCTGCTGCCGGGTAACGGTTCCGGCTCGGCCTTGCATGCGCCCGCCGAAACGAAAGACGCCCGGCGCTCTGGGAGTGCCGGGCGAAATCCTCCATGACCGATCTATTCAGGTCGTCAGAAATTCCAGTAGGGCTGCGTGCCGTAGAAATCATAGACGCGCTTGCCACCGCCCTCGCGGGACCAATCATATTCAGTCCCAGCGGGATATCTCGGGGCGCCGCTCAACCGGTCTTCGCTGATGTCCAGCTCGTAAGCGTCGATCGCAGTGTTGTAGGTCAGCTTGTCCCACGGTACCGGATAATAGTCTTCACCAACGCCGAGAAACCCGCCGAAACTCATGACCGCGTAAGCGACCTTGCCTGACCGCTTGTCGATCATGATGCGTTCGATTTCGCCGATCTTGTCGCCATTGGGACGGCGCACGGCCGTGCCTTCGACCTTGTCCGAACCAATCAATTCATGCGTCTCGCGAGTGCTGCTGGTAGTCGTTGCCATATTCGCCTCCTGATGACGTTCAGACCGGGCAACGTCGGGGCTGCGGGACGGTTCCGCGTGCGTTCAACTTGTGGCGGCGGAACCTCTGAACAATGGCAGCGTTTGTCTCTCGTACGGGCGCGCTCAGACCCCCTCCCGAGCCGCCCAGTACTTTTCAGACCCGCGACGGCCGCCCCTGCCGTCGCGGGTTTTTTCGTGTCGAGGCTAAACACCTGAGCAACAGCCTTGGACAAAGCCTCGACAGCAACGGAACAAACGGGGCTTAACTTGCGTTGAGCTTGCACGGCGAATGGTCAAGCTGCCTTGATCTGGCCAAGAATCCCGGCCCGCGGCGGGTCAATACATGGAGCGACATCATGAGTCTCGGCACAATTCTTCTCATCATCCTGATCCTCATGCTTGTCGGCGCTGTGCCGTCATGGCCCCACAGCCGCGCCTGGGGATATGGCCCCTCCGGAATTCTCGGCGTGGTCCTCATCGTCGTCATCGTTATGCTGCTGATGGGTCGCTTGTAACCGCTTCACTACACATCGTTGGACATGGCGACAGGCGGTCCGCAAGGGCCGCCTGTTCTCGTTTTCAATTTCGCGCACCAATAAAAAAAGCCCCGGCGAACCGGGGCTTTTTCAATCCGTATATGGATGCGTTCAGCTGCCGACGGTCTCGCCACGACCAGACGACGCGCGACGCGAGCGACGGTCGAAGAACAAAGCCTGACTGATGACTGCCTTCAGGCTGTCGACGCCGAAAGGCTTGGTGATGAGGAACGCGGGCTCCGGAGGCTGTCCCGTGAGGAAACGTTCCGGATAGGCCGTGATGAAGATCACCGGGACCTCGAAGTTGCCGAGGATCTGGTTGACCGCTTCAAGACCCGAGCTGCCGTCGGCGAGCTGGATGTCAGCCAGAATCAGGCCGGGACGTCCACCCTCGATCGCCTTCACGGCTTCCTTGTGCGTGCGCGCAATGCCCACGACGTGGTGACCAAGCTCTTCGACGAGTGTCTGCAGGTCGAGCGCGATAAAAGGTTCGTCCTCGATGATGAGCACGTCGGTGCGGATCTGGTCAGCGATTTCCTTGCCGGCGGAATCGATCAGCGCGGCTGCCTCACCCGGCGAGCAGTCGAGGGCGCGAGCGACCTCGGCCGTTTCAAAGCCTTCGAGCGACGACAGCAGAAAGGCGATACGCGGGCGAAGCGAAATGGCGTCCAGGTTGCGGCGCGCGCCTTCCTCATCGGGCATTATCGCATTTTGATCGGTGTGATCGTTGACGGGCGACGAACCCCAGACTTTCAGGAACACGCGATACAGCGATGTCCGAATATCGGAATTGGGCTGGAACGCGGATGGGTCGGCGACAATGGCTTCCAGAGTCGCAAGTACGTAGGCGTCTCCTCCTGCCTGGCTTCCCGACAATGCGCGCGCAAAACGGCGGAGATACGGGATATGCGAGGAAATGGCTTGCGAAACCGACATGCTTTACGCCCCTTTGAACGGCCGAGCTTTCTCGTCCTTAACCCCCGGAAAGGGAAATGGTTCCCCAGTGACGTGGAACCATTCTTCCAAGCCGCGCGTTGACCGATAGATCGCGGATTATAGATGGGGCCCGACGATCAGGCGAGCTGCGCATATTG
>JAQGKN010000078.1 GCA_028290085.1 Hyphomicrobiales bacterium | reverse complement strand
ACCGCGCCCTTTTGAGACTCCTGGTGACGTCAGCGACCGACCAGGCGTTGGGTGACAATGACATGGGGCCAGGAGACACGGTTGCTGAAGACATTCAACTCACGCCGCTGCCCGATCCCGTACTGATCGAAAGGCCCTCCTTCGCCGGCCTTCAGTATTTCGTCTCCGATGGCATCGCGGTTCTTGTGCATACAGGCACACGTACGGTGGTGAAGGTACTCCACGCGGATGTACCACCATCTGCCAGCGGCCCATAACCAGCGCTGGCGCCCATCCCGAGTTACGTGCCTGCAACTTCATGTGTTCGCCGGACCTGCAGAGCAGCGCGAGAGGTTGCAATGGAGAGTTTGGAAATACGGGCTGCGCTCGAACGCCACTGGGCGGCATCCGATGCGAGCGACTTTCCAGTCGAGCATGAGCTCTATTGGCATAATGCCGTGCTTCACTATCCGCAGTCGGGCGAACTCATTCGAGGACGCCACAAAATTCAAGAAAGTCGGAGGCTGCAGCCGAGCAAGAAAAGATTTGCCGTCAAGCAGATCATCGGGGACGGTGACCTCTGGGTCACCGAATTCGTGCTCACCTATGATGGGGCCCCTACATTCAGTGTGAGCATCATGGAATTCGCGAACGGCAAAGTCATCCGCGAAACGCAATATTTTGGAGATCCCTTCAAGCCGGCGCCGTCGCGCGCCCACTTGGTTGAGCTGAAAGACTGAAGCTTAATTCGGGCTAATACAAGCTAACGCGGCCATCCTATTGCGACCTGCTACAAATACCAGATGGTGCACATGCGGCTTGGCCTGATTGACATCGGTTGTGCTGCAGCGGCGGTTGATACGAACGTCGCTTGAGAAACGCTGGTCTGGGTAAGTGCTCTCAAGGAGGCTGCGATGTCGGATAAGCCCGGAGAACAGAGCTATCAATCCATCGCACACACCACGCGACGTGAGCTCGCCGGAGCTTTCGTAGCCGCACCAATGGCAATGACTTTGCAGATCTCGCTAGCATCGGCTCAATCCACACCTGCGGCGGCGCCCTCGTTGCCATCGCCAGTCGGCGTGACCATCAATGGGCGCCTCTATGCACTTTCCCTCGATCCTCGCACCACGCTCATCGACCTGCTTCGTGAGCGGCTCGATCTGACCGGGACCAAGAAGGGATGTGACCAGGGGCAGTGCGGAGCCTGCACGGTTCTCATGAACGGACGGCGGGTGAACTCGTGTCTCGTGCTCGCCGTCATGTGTGAGGGTGCGCAGATCACGACCATTGAAGGCCTTGGAAAGGGTGCACAGCTTCACCCGCTACAGCAAGCGTTTATCGACCGCGATGCCTTTCAGTGCGGATATTGCACGCCGGGTCAGATCTGCTCAGCTGCCGGAATGATTTCGGAAGGACGGGCAAGGACCGCCGATGAAATTCGCGAAGCGATGAGCGGCAACATCTGCCGCTGCGGCGCTTACCCGAACATCGTTGCAGCAATCCAAGATGTCATGGGGCAGTCATGATCACGTTCGAATACGCGCGCGCAAGCGATGTCCCGGAAGCGCTAAGGCTCGTTGCAGGCGATCGGGCCAAATTCATCGCCGGCGGGACGAACCTCGTCGATCTTATGAAGGTGGATGTCGAGCGCCCCACGAAGCTGGTGGACATCACGCGGCTTCCTCTGTCTGGCGTGGATAGATTGCAAGGCGGAGGCGTGCTTGTCGGCGCGCTCGTTCGCAATTCCGATCTGGCGAACCACCCTCTGGTGCAAGAGCGCTACCCTGTCCTTGCGAGTGCCATCATGGCCGGCGCTTCGGGCCAGTTGCGGAACATGGCGTCAACAGGCGGCAACGTGCTGCAGCGAACACGCTGCCCCTATTTCTACGACACCGCGACCCCGTGTAACAAACGTGTGCCCGGTACAGGATGTTCTGCAATCGACGGCTTCAACCGTAATAATGGAATCCTCGGAACGAGCGCCTCGTGTATCGCCACGCACCCATCCGACATGTGCGTCGCCCTGGCAATGCTTGGCGCGATCGTCCATGTCAGCAGCCTCTCAGGCGATCGACAAATCCCGATGGCTGATTTCCACAGGCTTCCTGGAGACACGCCTAACCGGGATACAAATCTCGAATCCGGTGAGATCATCACTGCCGTCGAACTCCCGGCGGTGGGCTACGCAGCAAACTACACCTATCTGAAGATAAGAGACCGTATGTCTTACGCGTTTGCCCTGGTGTCTGTCGCGGCCGGCCTCATTGTCGAGGGAGGCGTCATCAAGGATGCACGGCTTGCGCTCGGAGGCGTCGCACACAAACCCTGGCGCAATCCAGCCGCTGAAGTGGCATTGCGCGGTCAACCGGCGAATACAGCAACATTCTCTGGCGCTGCGGACCTGCTGCTGCGCGACGCCAAGGGCTACGGCCACAACACTTTCAAGATAGATCTCGCTCGTCGCTGTATCTCGCGTGCGCTCACCCAGGCTGCTCGTGGAACGCCGCAATCGCAATCGAACAAGAAGATTTTGTGAGGTGAGCCATGACCACATTCATTGGCGCTGCCACTTCGCGTATCGACGGCGTTGCCAAGGTTACGGGCGCTGCAAAATACTCCGCCGAGTATAACGTACCGGGCCTCGCATATGGCAGCATCGTAACCTCCACCATTGCGAAGGGACATGTAACGCGAATAGATTCCAGCGCAGCCCGGCGGGTGAGCGGGGTGTATGACGTCCTGACGCACGATCATCGTCCGTCGATGGCCAGCACCGACAAGGCTTACAAAGACGAAGTAGCCCCAACGACCGGTTCGCCATACCGGCCCTTGTACGATAACGAGATCAAATTCAGTGGCCAGCCCATCGCGCTCGTTGTCGCGGAGACATCCGAGATCGCGCGTTACGCAGCCTCGCTGGTTGAGGTCGAGTATAAGCCTGAGCCACACGTCACGGATATCCATCAAGAACGCAAATCGGCGATACCCGTCGAAACGCCTTCCAGTCCCTTCGATGCTCACTTCACCCCACCCAAGATGCGAGGCAATCCGGACGAGGCGCTGGAACAAGCCCAGGTGCTACACGTCGGCGAATACTTTGTTCCCATCGAGCACCATAACCCGATGGAGCTCTTCGCAGCCACAGTTCTCTACGATCAAGGTGGCAAGCTCATCGTCTACGACAAGACCCAGGGCGTGCAGAACGTCCAGCGATACGTTTGCAGTGTGCTCGAAATGAAGCCGGAGGATGTGCGCGTTATCTCGCCATTCGTTGGTGGCGCATTCGGGGTTGGCCTTCGTCCACAATTCGAGGTGGTCCTGGCGTCACTCGCCGCGCGGGCGCTTTCCCGCCCGGTCCGAGTGGTCCTGACGCGTCCTCAGATGTACGCGCTCGGCTATCGCCCCGCCGCAATACAGAAGGTTTCGATTGGCGCTAATCGCGACGGCTCTCTGAACGCAATCACGCACAGCGCAATTACCGCGACATCGCAATATGAGCAATATTTCCGTCAGGAGACTGGATGGTCGGGGCTTTTGTACAAGAGCGCCAATGCCGGATACGAGCACAGGCTTGCCCAGCTGGATCTTCCAACGTCTTGCGATATGCGTTCGCCGAGCGCTCCGACCGCAATCTTTTCACTTGAATCTGCGATGGACGAGTTAGCGATTGAGCTCAAGATGGACCCGATCGCGCTGCGTCTGCGTTGCTACTCGGACCGCGATCAGAACAACAATCTTCCATTCAGCAGTAAGGCATTGCGCGAATGCTATCAGAAAGGCGCTGAGGCATTCGGCTGGAGCAAACGCAATCCCCAGCCACGTTCGATGCGAGACGGCGGCGACCTCGTCGGCTGGGGAATGGCGACGGGGATCTGGGAGGCGCTTCAGGTGCCGATCACAGTGCGCATCGTGCTGAACGCAAACGGGACAGCGGAAATCGCTTGCGCCACATCCGACATCGGAACCGGCACATATACAATCATCGCGCAGGTCGGCGCGGACACGCTAGGCCTGCCGCTCGAAAACGTAAAGGTTAGGCTTGGTGACTCGACACTTCCGCAGTCGCCCGTCGAAGGTGGATCATGGATCGCGACTTCGGTTTCGAATGGAGTTGTAACAACGTCCAGGGCTATCTCGGATCAGTTGCTGCTCCTGGCAAAGACAATGCCGGGATCACCACTTGCCAGGCTAGGCCCGAATGATGTCGTACTCGCAAATCGCAGGCTCCAGAGCAAAGCCGACGCGACGCGCTCGGTCTCCATTTCGGATGTGATGCGCAGCGGCGGCATGAACCAGATCGTTCAGGAGAAGACAACCAATCCGTCGGAAGACACGTCCCGGGCACACAATACGCACTCGGCGGTCTTCGCCGAAGTCAAAGTGGACGAGCAACTTGGGGTGATCAGGGTGACCCGTGTCGTCAGCGCGGTCGCAGTGGGCCGTGTCCTCAACAAGAAGACAGCCCATAGTCAGATTATGGGCAGTGTCGTCTGGGGTATCGGAATGGCATTGCAGGAAGAGACCGTGATCGACCACAAGCTCGGCCGCATCATGAACGCCAATATTGCAGAATATCATGTGCCAGTGAACGCGGACATTCACGATATAAATGTAATCTTTGTCGACGAGGTGGATAACAGCAATCCGCTGGGCGTAAAAGGCCTCGGCGAGATCGGAATTGTCGGTGTGGCACCAGCCATAGCAAATGCGGTTTACCACGCGACCGGCAAGAGAGTTCGCAACCTGCCAATCACCCTCGACAAAGTGATCGCATGAATCGCGCCAT
Organism: Hyphomicrobiales bacterium; assembly: GCA_028290085.1. GTDB lineage: Bacteria > Pseudomonadota > Alphaproteobacteria > Rhizobiales > Beijerinckiaceae > Terripilifer. The sequence continues at coordinate 346 of JAQGKN010000078.1, read as the reverse complement.
TGAAGGCCCGCTTGCATGCGTGCGCATCAAACTTCCTGCGGAGTTTTGCCATGTTCGAGAGGCTTCAATCCAAGCGGAGCGTCCTCAAGACAATCTTGCCGGAAGATGTTTTGTGGTCTCCCTATGCCGCCTTTCCCGAAACGGCCCGGCTGGCCGTGCTGGTTGGCGAGCCGACCCGCGATGGCCTTTATGTCATCAGGGTGAAGCTTCCCGGCGGCGTGAAGCTCATGCCGCACAGACACCCTGAAAACCGCGTGTATACGGTCATGTCCGGCGTTTTTTACATCGGGTTGGGCGAGCATTTCGCGGCTGAAGACCTTGTGGCCTATCCACCCGGCAGCACCAT
>JAQGKN010000018.1 GCA_028290085.1 Hyphomicrobiales bacterium | reverse complement strand
GAAGCGCCAAAGGCCGAGAAAGGTCCCGCGCGCTTCGGGCGGCGCCACGTCGGCGCCGACCGTCTGGATAGAGCCGCCGGTCAGCGCCTGCGTCGCGATGCCCGCGAAGAAAAGCACGACATAGGTGGTCAGTTGGAATTTGAAGTAAGCCGATGCCGCCAGCGCCAGCATGGCGATCGTCACGCCGGCGAATCCCGGGACCATCGTGCCTTTGCGGCCGAAATGATCCATCATCCAGCCCGCGATGAAACCGATCGGCAGCGTGATGGTCGCGGCTCCCGTCGCAAGCAAGCCGATCTGCGCCGGTCCGAGATGATATTCGAAAGCGGCGTAGAGATGCAGGAGATCGGCCTGCAGCGGTCCGCGCGTCAGACCCGCGAACAAAGCGACTGCGAAATAGACGAGACGCGGCCGCACAATTTCACGGATCGTCATGGTCCGCTTGCCCTGGCTCTTCTTCGGCCGCACCGGCTCGACGTCGGTCTCTCGGTTCAGAAACATCGGGATCAGAGCGATGAGGGCGAGCGCCGCATAGGCTATGAACGGCGTGTGCACGCCCCATGCGCTGACGATGACTCCGCCGAGCACCGGTCCCGCCAGCTTGCCCGTATTGTCCATGCCGAACATCCAGCTCACCTGGCGCCCGCGCTGCTCGGGCGAAGAGCTGTGCGAAATGGCGGCGAGCCTTCCCATCAGCCACATCTGCGCGGCGATCCCGCTGATGAAGCGCAGAACGATCAAATGCACGAAGGTATCGGCGAAGACGGTGAGAAACGCCGATGCGGACGTCAGGAGCGGCCCCGCGATCATCACCCATCGCCGGCCGAAGCGATCGATGAGCCAGCCCGCGGGCAGGCTACCCGCGAGATTCCCGATCAGGAAGGCCGTGATGACACCGCTCGCCACGCCGAAGCTGACGGCGAAGGATTTGGCGAGCGTCGGAACCACGGGCAGGACGATGCCGGCACCGAGCGCGAAAATCAGAGCCGGAAGGTAAGTCGAAAAGAGCGCCTGGAACGAAATGGCTTTTGTCGAGGGGGAGCTTGTCCGACTTTCCAGCAAGGCAAAGATCCTCAGTAGCCGGCGCGCAAGACACTCGAGACGCCGGTGCGACGCCTTCCAACCGACCGTTGCGCCGATACGCCCGACCTCGGCGCACGTCAAGCAAGCAACTGACACCGAAGAGAATTTGCTTCACCTATGGCGCGACGGATCGACGCTCCCTGGCGGCTGCGCCGCCGAACGAACCAATCGTTGCAGCATTCGAAAAAAGCGGAGGACGAACGCCGATGATACTGGTTCGGCTGATCACTCAAATGGCTGCACGTCGGCTAAGCCAGCACCATCAAGAGACTGCCCCTCCACCGCCTCTCGGCGATCAGGGTCTCCAAATAGTTGGCGCGGCAGGTTTCGACTACTCGCGCAAAACATGCGAGCAGCCAGCCTGCAGAATCCCATGGCGTTCAAATATCTTTTGCAGATCCGAAGACGGAACAGGCCTGCTGAACAGAAACCCCTGCCCTTCCGTGCATTTTTCGCCGCGCAGGAAGGCAAGATCGTCGAGATGCTCGATGCCTTCCGCGACAACGTCCATACCGAGGCTCGTCCCGAGCATCACGATGGCCCGCACAATCGCCTGCGCCTCGGGCTTGGAGCCCAAGTCGCCGATGAAGGAACGATCGATCTTGATCTTGCTGATTGGAAACTTTCTGAGATAGCTGAGGGAGGAATAGCCGGTTCCGAAATCATCCATGGAGACACCGACGCCTAGATCTCGCAGGGCCTGCAGCGACCGCACTGTCTCATCACTTGCATCCATGAGAAGCGATTCCGTTATCTCGAGATCGAGCCGCTCAGGCGCGAGGCCAGCGCTTGACAACGCATTCACGACGAGGTCGTAGAAGTCTCCGCCCACAAGCTGCAGCGGCGAGACATTAATCGCAACATTTACACTGAGTGGCCATTCGGCCGCATCTCGGCATGCCGTTTCGAGAACGAACTTTCCGACTTCCTTGATGAGCCCCATCTCCTCGGCGACGGGAATGAATTCGACGGGCGAGATCTCGCCGCGCAGTGGGTGCGTCCATCGCACCAGGGCTTCCATGCTTTTCGGAATCCCGGAAGAGAGCTCCACGATTGGTTGATAATGGACAGCCAGGGCGCGCGTCACGACCGCCTCATGCAGGTCGCGCTCGAATTCGAGCTTCGAACGCAAAGCCTCGTCCATGGCTGGCTCGAAACATCGATAGGTCGACCGTCCCGCAGCTTTCGCCTGATAGAGCGCGATATCGGCGTTTCGTAGGAAAACTTCGGCGCTCGGCGTATCGCGCCCCGCTTGCGCGATTCCGACGCTGGCGCCGACCCGCACCACATGACCGGCGATTGTCAGGGGCCGATCGACCGCTGCGATGATCGCGCCCGCGAGTGCGATGACCGACTCGTCGTCCTGCGGCCCGACATGGAGGACTGCGAATTCGTCGCCACCTAGACGTGCGACGGTCGAAGGCCCCGAAACCGTTTCAAGAAGCTGCGCCGATACCTCCTCCAAAAGCTTGTCACCGGCCGAATGCCCGAGCGTGTCGTTCACCGTCTTGAAATGATCGAGGTCGATCAAGAAAACTGCGAAGGGCTGCTTGTGACGGGCGAAATTCATCACTTCCGCGTCGAGCCTCTCCTTGAACAGCATGCGGTTCGGCAGATCGGTCAGCGCATCATGTCGCGCCATATGAGCGATCCGCGCCTCGCTCCTGTTGCGTTCCGTAACGTCGATGGCCGCGACCAGAAGGGCGCGCTTGCCGTCATAGGTGGTCTGGCGCGAGAAGGTCGTCACATCAATGACCGAGCCATCCGCGCGAACATGCCGCTCGGAACTCACCTGTGCGCCGTTGGCTCCCATGGCGCCATCGTTGCCGACGCATTCCATGCACACCACCTGCGCTCTCCGCATGTCGAGGAATCGCGCGAGGGGAAAACCGTAATGATCGAGCGCTGCATCGTTGATCGCGAGGAAGCGGGAGGATTCCAAATCCAGGACGTACATCGGAATCGGATTTTCTTCGAACAGCAGCCGGAAGGAGGCCTCGCGCCGCTTCATTTCGGTGATGTCGACCCTCAGGCCGATCGTACTGTTGTCCGGCGTCTGGCGCTCTTCGATCAGGATCCACCGGCCGTCGGCGAGCTGCTGCTCGTGACGCTGACCGGGATTTTGCAAGCGGTGCATGCGTTCGGCGTACCATTCCTCTTCGCGGCCGACTGCTTCTGGATAATCGCCCCGTTGCATCCCAATGCGCAGGGTGTCTGCAAGGCGCGCACCGACCTTGAAAAGATCCGCCGTCGCCTTGTAGATGTCGGCGTAGCTCTTGTTCCAGTGAACGTAGCGGCCTTCTGAGTCCAGGAGGACGATGCCCTCCGGCAATTCGTCCATCGCTGCGCACAGGAGCTTGTTCTTCTCGCGTGATGCGACGTGTGTCAGCGTTTCCAGTGCTGTATTGTAGAGTTTCGGCTCATCTTGTGCACTGCTACGCGCCTGTATCACGATCTGCGTCATCATCACCGTCCCTACTTTGCACAAGGGACACTAACCCCGAGATGTTAACGGCGATTTGGGCGCGCGTACTTGTTTCGCTATATCGTAAACGCCAAATGTAGCTGCATAAATTTCATACAATTATGCCGGATTAAAAAGCAGCGTGTGCCTCAATGTTATGCGGAGATGAAAAGATGAGCAGCTACAGCGGCTTTTAATGAGGAGAGACGTCTACAAATACTCACCTGCATCGCGAGCAACTCATGATCCGCGTTCAGGCCCTCGTGTGGCGAGAGGAACCAAGCCTGCTTCACCGCGACCCGACGATGGCAATCCGCCGCCAGATCCGTCAAGAACGCCGTCTGAATGAAGTCGTCGCCAACCCGGGTGATCAGGCTGGCGACGTGATAGGAGCCACGCGAATAGTTGGGATCGTTGACTCCAGCGACATTTCGCGAAACGCCGTCCGTCTCTACGGATCGAACCGCAAAGATCCCGTCCAGCTATTTGAGATTCACGAGCACGTCCATGAGATCTGCGCTCGTCTGAAATACTTTCGAATTGGCGGTGTAACCGCGTTGCGACTCGATCATCGTTGTAAGTTCGTTTGCCAGATCCACGGTCGAGTCCTCAAGGCTCCCCGACATGATTTTTCCAAGCCCAGCTGTTTGCGCATCGGAAACAACGACCGACCCGGAATCGGATGATTCGGTGTACACATTGCCGCTCAACAGCGTGAGATTGTCGGGGCTGCGGACGTTTGCGAGCGGAATCTTGTAAGTCGCCGTCCGCGCGCCGTTTGCATAAACGGCATAGAGAACGCCCTGGTCATCGATCTCGACATTTGCCACAGCGCTGGGCGCGTTTCCGTCGATTGACGAATCAACCACCGCATACTTTGCGGCGAGCTGCGTGGTTTTCGAAAGATCAATGCTGAGATTGCCTCCGTTGGCGACAGCCATATCGATGCTCGTCCCCGACGCCAGACTGCCATCGGCGGGATTGAAGTTAAGTGTCGACGTCGCAAGCGGACCCGATGCATAGGGAAAGCCGCCGCCCGGCGACGCTCCGGCGCTGTCGAAAGCAGTAACTTCCCAGGTGTTGTCAGCGGTCTTGTTGAAATACAAATCGATCGTAACGGGCGCGCCGAGATTATCGTATGCGACCAACGACGACTTGCCGACGACGGCCGAGCCAGCGACGTTTGCAGACGGCAAGTTCGCAGCGGGAGTGATAGCATTCGTCGCCGGCAGGTTCGCGGTGAACGACCCGGTTGCAGAAGGGGTCGCCTTCAGAGACAGTGCGCCGATGTTGATGGCCGTTGTTCCGCCAGCCCCCGGCAGACCGGTCGCGACGGTGCTGCCCAGCGGATAACCCATGAGCTTGAAGCCCGCGGTATTGACCAGATTGCCTTGCGAGTCGGGAACGAACGAACCCGACCGCGTCAGGAAGGACGCTCCAGAATTATTGGAGACGACAAAGAAGCCATTACCATTCACAGCAAGGTCAGTGGCACTCGAGGTACTCCGCAGAGCTCCCTGCGACTCCGCCGACTGACGCATATGAGAGATGACGCCGCCCGACACTATTTCCTGGGTTGCCTGCTGGCCCATTACGGTCTCGAATTCGGTCGAGGCCTGCTTGTATCCAGTGGTGTTGACGTTCGCTATATTGTCCGAGACTGCAGACAGGCGTGCAGCCTGCGCATTCATTCCGGACACGCTCGTGCGCATGGATGCAAACAAACTCATGGGAAGACCTCTCGTAAACCTGAATGAGCTGACCCTGCGGTAGAGGGCTTGCGCCAAACTGCCCATTTTGAGCGGGTACGCCCATGCCCATCACGCCCATGCCCTTGAGCACCCGGTGCGGGGCGCGCGAATGCACCGTGACGCCGGGACTGGTACAAACGCGGGGTGGTGCTCAGTTTGCAACTTGATCCTTCCGCTACCCAAACTCAAATTTGCTTCGAGCGCAAAGCATAGGGGGAACAAATGCCAAAATACGTAGCGCGCCATTGTCGAATTGCTGACCGCGCACAGTGCAATCGAGCTCGCGCTCCGCTCCAGACTACATTACTTCGCAAAGTATTCAGAGAGTGCTTCGTCCGTCACCGCACAAGCTCCCCATTATCGCTTGAGCCGAACAATTTACACTTTACTCCGTGATCGATCATCTTACAAAGCCTGCCGGTCCACCTGAATGCCGGATTCTCATCCCCGCGCCGCCCCGAATGAGCGCAGCCGAGGCGTGCCCTGCTGGCGTGAGAAGGAGAAGCGCATAGTACGGATCCTCGTCAAACTGCGAATTCAAGTATCCGCGCTCAAACAGGCCGGAAATCATGGGATCCTCGCGCGGGCGATACGCGAGAATGCCGGCGCCAACCGCGTTCAGCACGCTATGCGTTCGACGCTCCAGCATCACACACACGATGCACCTGATTGAGGGCGAGCACGCAATCCAGAGTGCACGTTTGCTGATTGTCGTGACGAGGGACAGCAAGAAGCTCAAAGCGCTGTCGCACGAAATGGTTACCACGGGTCATGAATTACTACCGCACTAGACCGTGAGACTATGCCTCAAATGGGTTTCGGACGCAGCGTATCTCGCCCCGCAATTGTCAAGCTGACGGAACATCGGAGCCTTTGGTCTTGCCGACGAGAGCGTCCGTAACGGCATGCAGGACGTTGACCGAGCCCACGGCTACGTCCAATTCATCTCGAACCAGCACGACCAACGGGATCGTCGCGCCATCGCCCCGGAGAGTGCCGCAGGCCAATTCGCATGCAATTTTCCGCGCCTCTTCGAGCGCATTCTCTGCGTCGGGGAGAATGTCACCGATGAGGTCCAATACGACGGCATCGGGCGTCCGCACGTCAAAGAAAAATCGCCGCATCACAAGCTCCATGTTCACTAAAGAGGAAAGCATGGCGGCGGCGAATGCGGCGTGCGCCAGCACACCATCACACATCAAGCCCCAGGAGTGCTTACCCAGCGCGGCTCGCGGTGACTTTGGGATGGAAAGTTTGTGCAAACTGGCACGTAGTCCCAAACTTTTTTAGACGAATACTCCACCCATCTTATTCGATCGCGGTTTGCTGAGGGTCACCGCCGATTTCTTGCTAACTACGCCCCACACTGGTCGGCAAATTTCCGAGCGATCCAACGAGGGCAATCCGCCGTCAGGTCCGCCAGGAAAGCCGTCAGAATGATGTCATCAGATTCCGGAGCAAGACGGTCCGCGTGGACTCACGAACGGCTACAGGCGGGGAATGCTCCGGCATTCATTGACCGCCCTTGGTGATCAGTGCCACCAAACGATGGCACGACAAGGATCCTCAGAACGTTCGAGCCCAAATCAAGCACTTTAGAAGAGCCAGATCCTGAACAACTCATGATCCGCCGACGTCGTTTGAAACGACACCACTGCCCGAACTTTACAGACCCCGAGCGCGCGCAGCACTCTGTAAGAACTCTGCAAAATGGCTAGCTGTAGTATCGGCGAAGCAGCCTCGGCTTCCCTTGTTGCAGGTACGCCTGAAGCAGAGAAAAGCCCTGTCAGCAGGCATCTTGTGCTACTTCCGCCTCGATCGAAATCACAAACGATCGTTCATCGAAGCCCCTGCTCGCGAGGACACTGCCCCACAAGGTCCGTCAGAGCGGCGGGGTCCGGCCCCAGATCGAAGAAAGCGGTCGTAAGCCGTTCGTCACGGAGAGGGATCGAGATCTTGAGCTCAGTTG
>JAQGKN010000650.1 GCA_028290085.1 Hyphomicrobiales bacterium | reverse complement strand
TCTCGCCTGTGATTGCAGCTGCGGCCTGCTGCAAGGCGACCTGCACCTCTGCGAGCGCCGGAATCGGCACGCCAGTGGGGACCGCCTTGTCGAGAATACGGTCCTCCCGCAGATAGGCATGGGCCAGCACATAATCGCCGATCTTTTGCGATTCGCGCAGGCCGCCACAATGCCCCACCATCAGCCAGCAATGCGGACGCAGGACGGCGAGATGATCGGTGATGTTCTTCGCATTGGCCGGGCCGACCCCGATATTGACCAGGGTTATCCCCTGCCCGTCGGCGGTCGTCACATGATACGCGGGCATCTGGAAACGATGCCAGGGAGCGGATGCCGCAACCGCCTGCGCCTCCGCATCGCTCATGCGGGCATCGATCACATGTCCGCCGGGCAGGATCAGTGTTTCGTAAGGACCGTTCGCGCGGATCTGTTGCAGGCCCCATGCGATGAACTGATCGACGTAACGGTGATAATTGGTAAGCAGGATCCATGGCTGCATGTCTCGCCAGTCCGTGCCCGTGTAATGCACGAGACGACGCAGGGAATAATCGACGCGCACGGCGTCGAACAGCGAAAGCGGACGCGGCTTGCCGGGATGATAATCCCAGAGTCCATCGGCGATCTCGTCACCGACTTCTGAAAGAAGCGGCACGGGAAAATGCCGAGCCAATTCTGCGGCGCTGCTGCCGCCCATTGCGAGCTCATCACCGCGCTCGAACACATAGGGATAAGGAATCTCTTGCGCGCTCGTGCCGACATCTAGCTGGGCTCCGAATTCGTCAACCAGCGGACGCAATTGTTCGAGCAGATATTTCCGGAAGGCTTCCGGATGCGTGATCGTGGTCCTGTAGAGGCCGGCGGTCGGAAACTTCGCGAAGGCACGCCGTGTCGGCGCCGTGGCACCGTGTGGGGCGTAGCTGACGCGCAGCTCCGGATAGTGAAAGCGCGCGCGCGTTGCCGCGTCCGGAACTCTGCCACTCCGGAAAAACAAGGCGAGCGCCTCACGCAGCGCCAGAACCGAGGCCGCATGCAGCCGCTCCAGCTCGGCCACGGCATCCTCGGGCGTGGCCATCGGACGAAAATCGTGCGGCAGTAGGATGGGCACCGGCATCTCCTTTTGCAAGCACGCTCAATCTAAGCGCTTCTCCCTGCCCGAACCAGTTTGAAGCGGGGACAGGAGCTATGCCCGCTGTGCAAGCTTGAAGCGGACAGGGCCATGCTTTATCCCTATCGCTCAGAAGAATTAGGGGAGGATGCTCATATGTCTTTGTCGCTCAGTCAGGCCACCACACCGATCCTGCTTCAGATGCTCGGCAGCCTTTCAGGTCTGTGCGACAAGGCCTCGGCCCATTGCGCCGAGAAGAAGATCGATCCCGCAGCGCTGTTGACGGCACGGCTCTACCCGAACATGTTTGCTTTCCAGAAGCAGGTTCAGGTCGCGACCGATTGGGCGCGGAACACGGCGGGCCGCCTCGCGGGCGTCGAAGTGCCGAAACTTCCCGATGACGAAAAAAGCTTCGAAGATCTGAAGGCCCGCGTCGCCACCGCGATCGCCTTTGTCCAGGGGATCGATTCCGCCGCCATCGATGCTGCTGCGGACAAGGAAATCAGCTGGATGGCAGGCCCGAACAAGCGGGCCATGCAGGGCGCCGATTTCGCTCTGCATCAGGCACTTCCGCAATTTTTCTTCCACGTCACCAGCGCTTACGCGATCCTGCGCCACAATGGCGTGGAGCTCGCCAAGCGCGACTTCATGGGCGATGTCCCACGCATGAAGACGCTTTGAGCGTCAACGATCAGGAAAGACGAGTGATATGACCATCAAGCGTATCGGCCCCGGCGCCCGCATGAGCAAGGCCGTGGTTCACGGCAACACGGTGTATCTGGCCGGACAGGTCGCCGACAAAGCGGCAGGCGCCAGCGTCGGTGAGCAGACGCAGGAAATCGTCGGGATCATCGATGCCCTGCTGGCGGAAGCGGGCACCGACAAGACGAAGATCCTGTCGACCACGATCTGGCTCGCCGATATGAGCACCTTCCCGGAAATGAACGCCGTGTGGGACACTTGGGTCGTGCAGGGCCACACGCCCGCGCGTGCTACGGTCGAGGCGCGTCTCGCTGCCCCGCAATACAAGGTCGAGATCGCCGTTATCGCCGCGATCTGAACTATCCCGCAAAATCCGCCACGGGCCGATGCCCGTGGCGTCGAGCTATGTCACAAAAAACGAAATCACATGGGAGGGGCGCATGACGCGCGACGAAGCCAAGCTGAAACTGGTCGCGGGCGGCCATATCCTTGCAGCCGAAGGTCAGGGCGATCTGACGCGCGGACACATTTCGGTCCGTCTGCCCGACGACGCCTCGCGCTTCTACATGAAGCCGCATTCCTTCGGCTTCGACGAGATGACGGTTGATAATCTCGTCACCTGCGATCTTGAAGGCGAGAAGGTCGAGGGGTGGGCGCCGCGCCACAGCGAAGTTTATATTCACTCCGAAATCTACAAGCGTCGTCCCGAGATCACCTCGATCATTCACACGCACCCGACCTATTCTGTCGCTTTCTCCGCGACAGGGCGGCCGATGCTCGCGCTCAGCCAGCCCAGCGCGCTCTTCGTCAATAATTACGGCGTCTACACCGGCTCCATCGATCTGATCCGTTCGCAGGACATGGGCCGTGGCGTCGCCGAGGCCCTGGAATCCTTTCCGGTGGTGTTCCTGAAGAACCATGGCGTCGTCGTCTGCGGAACGTCGATCGAGGAATCCGTCATCATCGCGCTGATGCTCGAGAATGCGTGCCAGATTCACATGATCGCGGAAGCGGCCGGCGAGACTGCGTCGGAATTCCCGAGCCAGGACGTCATGGCCTTGCGCAAGAAGCTGCTCAGCCCTGAACAGCAGACCGTCAACTTCAACTATCTCAGCCGCAAGCTCGACCGCCGCCGCTGATCCGACGACTAAAAAAAGCGGGCTCGATCCCGCAACAATAGAAAATTGGGAGGGGACATGAAGGCCATAGTCATCCGCGAGTTCGGCCCGCCTGACGTCATGCGATACGAAGATGTGCCTGATCCGCAACCGCGAAACGGTGAAATCCGTGTCGTGGTCCATGCGGCGACCGTCAATCGCGTCCTCGACGTCGCCGTGCGTCGCGGCGCGCAGGCGCAAAGGGGCGTCGAACTTCCGCTTATCCCGGGCGTCGATTGCGCGGGAGTGATCGATGCTATCGGTCCCGGCGTCACCCGATGGAAAATCGGCGACCGCGTTTGCGCGGCAGGGCGCATGCCGCTCGATGCGTGTTCCGAAGACGGCAGCGACGCCACGGGACCAACCGGGATGATGGGCATCAAGCGGCCCGGCGGTTTCGCTGAGAAAGTCTGCGTTCCCGCTTCGGTCGCATTCGCGTTGCCCGATGGTCTCGGCTTCCACGAAGCTGCCGTTGTCATGCGCCATTGCCCCACGGCGTGGAACCTGCTCGTCAACGTCGCTGCCCTGAAAGAAGGGGAGTGGGCGCTGATCATGGGCGCCAGCGGCAATCTCGGCAGTGTCGGAATCCAGATCGCCAAGCATGTGATCGGCGCGAAAGTCATCGCCGTGGCGGGTACGCGCGACCGCGCGGACATGGGCCTGGCTCTGGGCGCGGATCATGCCATCGATTATTCGACGCAGGATTTGCGTGCCGAGGTTCTGCGCATCACCGGAGGCAAGGGAGTCGATGTCCTCTACGACAACATCGCCAATCCCAAGGTTCTGCCCGATGCCTTCCATGCCATTGGCGAGAACGGACGTCTCGTCACCGCAGGCGCCCATGGCGGGCCGAACGTGCTGATCGATTTCTTCCATCTCTATGACAAGAAGATCACCATTCGAGGCATGCCGGGCTCGCGCGATGCCGACCGCCCGAAATGCTTTGCCGCTGCGGCCCAAGGTAAGATCAAGGTGCAGATTGCCCACGTCCTTCCGCTATCTCAGGCGGTCGAAGCGCATCGCATGATGGAAGGCGATCCCGGCATGGGCAAGATCGTCCTCGACCCGAGCATGGGCTGAGCTCAGATTCCGCGGAAAACGCGGAACATCTCGCTGATCCGCCATGGCTTGGCGATCAGCGAGGCGTTGAGCGGCAGGCGCAGGTCAGCAGCGCCCGCCGCGCCGGTGGACAAAATGACTTTGATAGCGGGCCACGTCTTCATGATGATATTGGCGAGGACGACCCCGTCCATGCCGGGCATCATCACTTCAGAGAAGACTGCCGAAAGGCTCAAAGCCTGGTCCTGAAGGATCATCAGGGCTTCTTCGCTGTTTTCGGCCTCGATCACACTGAGACTCAGCTCCTCCAGAATGGAGCGCGCGAGGGAACGCACCTCTGGCGCGCTGTTGATCACGAGTACGCTGTGGGCGGCCACCGCCGCAGCCGCGCCTGCCGCGATCACGCCATTGTCAGGCCCCGTCGAGGGTTTGCGCAGCCGCACACCGCTCGACCCTGCCTCGCCGATAAACTCGACACCGGCGTTCTGCAGGGCCTGCCGCACCGCGCGCAGCTTTTCCGGATTGCCGGAATAGCGCCCGGTCTCGAAATTATGAATCGTGTTGCGATGAACGCCGGCTGCTTGCGCCAGCTGGTCGAGAGACCAGTTAACGGCGGCTCGCGCCATTCTGACTTGTGCTGGTGTCACGGCTCATGTCGCTTTATTGGAGGACGACTAGGTATAACGGACCAGCGTCACAATCTCAATCGCTCTGACCGGCGCAGTCTTCGCCGTTGTAGGCGCCGCCTTGCTGATCCTAGCAACCGGAGGTAGAGACAACCCTTGCCCGTCGCGAGTCGGGCGCTGGCGGAGGTGACCGGTCGCATGACCATTCGGGTTTATCAAGGGGATCTTCCCGCAGACGCGGATTTCGGCTCCAGCGTTGCGATCGACACGGAGACGCTTGGTCTCAATCC
>JAQGKN010000630.1 GCA_028290085.1 Hyphomicrobiales bacterium | reverse complement strand
CCTGGCTCAAGGTGGTGCGTGAGTTTGGCGCCCAGCATGGGCTCGCTCGCGAGGCAACGCTGATCGAGGGTCCGGAAGACGGTCCCGGTGTCTTGAGCGCCAAGGATCGGGCCCGCATTCTCGCGCTGCGCAAGGACCCCTATCTGTCCGCGCTGCTGGCCGCCGAAATGCTCAAGCGCGATGCCAGCGATATCGGCACTAAGCTTGGCCGCGACCTGACGACTGAAGAGGTCTATCTGGCCCACTTCCTCGGGCCATATGACGCCTACAAATTCCTCAACAAGGTTGATTCGGAGCCCAAGGCGGTAGCGGCAAAGCTGTTACCCAAGCCTGCCCGTGCCAATCGCCCGATTTTCTTTGCACGAAGCGGCCACCGCTCCAAGAGCCTGTCGGTGGCCGAGGTCCATAAAAAGATCGAACAGTCCATGGGACTACGCCTCGATCGCTATCGCAATGTCGCCGATACGGTCCCAACTGCGACTGCTTACGCTCAATAGACCTATTTCGCCGGAGCAGCCTCGCCCGTCGTATTCTTCGGGACCTGAAAGAGCGGAATGACACGCACCTTGCGATCCGCGCGCGGTACAGCTTCGACTTGGGCCGCTTCGCTCGCCACAGGCGTTGCTTGAGCAGCCGCCGGCAGGGCAGTCTTCGTCGGCGTCGCTGTGGTGGGAGCGGATTTCACGTCCGCATCGGATGAGGCCGGGGTCCGCGCCGCGATGCGGGGCTGTGCCACCGGTTTTTTCTTTTGCGCCGTTTTCTTCTGCACGCGCTGCAAGTCGCGCAGGACCGGCTGGGGGTCGATTGCCAGACGCTCGCGGGCCGATGGGCCGTCGTACTCGTAAACGAGGCGCCCATCGTCGGCTGGCGCCATGCGACGCATCGGCACGCCACGATCCATGACGTCAGGCTGAACATAGACAATCCTGTCGCCAGGACGAATGTCTGGCGCGTATTGCGCCTGTGCCGCAGAGCCCAGAAGGTAAGCACCCGTCACTGCCATGGCCAGAAAGCCGGTCCGTCCCGACCATTCCCGTAATTGCGCCATTTCTCTGGTCCCGTCCCCTGCGGCCTGATGCCGCTCGCAGCTTTAACGCCTTCGGCCAACCCAAGGTTGCGCAGATACTGCGTGTCTGGACGCGCTGGGATGCTGGCCGTATCGTGCCGTACCAAAAAAGGCACCGGAGAACTCGGCCATGAAGCTCGTCTGCTACGACCCCCATGCGCGCAGGGACGATCTAGCCGGATCCCTGAAGGCTTTTCCCGAGGTGCATTACGAGCGGCCGGGCACGATGGAGGCCTTCGCGGCGAGCCTCGCTGACGCAGAGATCCTCGTGATCGGTAATCGCGCCTACGACGAGGCCGCGGCGCAGACCGTTCTGAAACATGGCACCAAGCTGCGCTGGATCCAGTTCACGACGTCTGGAATCGACAAGGCCATCAAATTCGGCCTCCCAGTCGGCGTCGTCGTTACCAATGCCGCGGGACTGCGCGCATTCTCGGTGGCCGAGCACGCGCTTGCCCTGATGCTCGCACTGGTGCGGCGTTTCCGGTCAACTGAGCAAGGCCAGCGCGACGAGGTCTGGTGCCGTGACGCAGTGACGCCCTCGATGGACAATCTTGCGGGCAAGCACCTGCTCATTATTGGCACGGGCGCGATCGGGCAGGAGATTGCGCGCAAGGCCGGCGCCTTCGACATGCCGGTGACCGGCATCAGCCGCACGACGCAAGCGCTGCCGCATTTCGACACGGTCCGCCCACGCGCCGAACTCCCGGGTGCTGTTGCGGGCGCCGACATGATCGTGATGGCCGCGAACTACGAGGCTGACACACACGAAATGTTCAGCCGGGCACTCATCGACGCAATGAAGCCGACGAGTTATCTCGTCAACATCGCGCGGGGCCCGCTGATCGACGAAGCCGCGCTGGTCGAGGCTCTCCGCGACAAGCGCATCGCAGGCGCCGGGCTCGACGTCACGGTCACAGAGCCCCTGCCTGCCGGTCACCCGCTCTACAGCTTGCCCAATGTCATCGTCACACCGCATATCGCGGGCGCGGGATCGAGCGGCACGGGCGCGGGCATGGGCAAAATCCTCGCCGATAATCTGAGCCTCTGGCTGAAGGGCGAGCCTCTGCAGAAGATCGTCATCGAGCGGACGGTATGAGCCCCTTCGAGACGAAATCCAGTCCCGACGCCCAGATCGCCTCGCCTTCCTACCGGCTCGCCGCGCTCGATCAGGATTTCCTGCTGTCGGACGCGCAGCGCGGCGTCAGATTTCTGCTGGAATATGAGAAGGCCGAGGAGGCCCTGCGTGCCTGGGGCGTGCGTTCAACGGTTGTCGTCTTCGGCAGCGCCCGCGTGCGCGAGGACGGGCCCGCACGTCACGCGCATTGGTATGCGCAGTCCCGCGCCTTCGGAAAGCTCTGTTCGCTGGAGGGTGGGGCGCTCGACCGCAACGGCGGCCAGCGCGACAACGTCATCGCCACGGGCGGCGGCCCCGGCATCATGGAAGCTGCCAATCGTGGTGCAAGCGAAGCGGGCGCGCCAAGCATCGGATTCAACATCACGTTGCCGCACGAGCAATTGCCCAACCCCTACACGACGCCGGACCTGACCTTTCGCTTCCACTATTTCGCGATGCGCAAAATGCATCTGGCGATGCGGGCCAAAGCTCTTGTCGTGTTTCCGGGCGGCTTTGGCACCTTCGACGAGTTGTTCGAAATCCTCACATTGCGCCAGACCGGCAAGGCGCCCGAAATCCCGGTCGTGCTCGTCGATGAGGCGCATTGGCGCTCCTGCATTCGCTTCGAGGGCCTGGTCGAGTCCGGCATGATCGAGCGGCGCGATCTCGAACTCTTCCGCTTTGCCGAAACGGCGGAAGGTGTCTGGGCGCAGCTGCTGGCGCGCGGCATCACGAAGAAGATCGAGCCCAAAATCACCTGAGATCCAAAATCACCGGAGACCGTGAAGCGGCGGTTGCACCTAAGCCTGCCGCGCACCATGTCAGCGCGGCCACGGAGACGCACATGCTCGATGCCGCCCTTGCCGCCCTGTCGGAGATCCTCACGCCGCCCTTTCGCCGCGTGCTCTACAAGATCCTCGCGCTGACGCTGGGCTTGCTGGCACTCGTGTGGCTCGGGCTCGACAAGGTGGTGATTTCCTATGTCGCCGTGCCCTATCCATGGCTCGCGACGATGCTGTCGATCTTGACGGGGCTCGGCCTGTTCCTCGGCCTCGCCTTCCTCGTCGCGCCCGTGTCGATGCTGGTCGCGGGTTTCTTCCTGGACGAGTTGGCCGAGCGCGTCGAATTCGACACGACGGGCGCGACCGGGCGCGCTTTGCCGGCAGGTCAGGCCATCTGGCTTGCCAGCAAATTCGCGGTCGTGTCAGTGCTGGTCAATCTGCTGGCGCTGATGGTCTTGCTGCTGCCATGCGTCAATATCGTCGCCTTCTTCGTGGCCAACGCCTATCTCTTCGGCCGGGAATATTTCGAGCTGGCAGCTTTGCGCTATCGCCCCATCGAAGAGGTGCGCGAAATGCGCCGCCGCCATCGTTTTTACATTTTCATCAGCGGCTTCTTCATTGGTGCATTCGTGGCTGTGCCCATCGTCAACCTGCTGACGCCGCTCTTCGGCACCGCCTTCATGGTGCGCATCCACCAGAGGCTGTCACGCGAGGAAGGCGTGGCGATGGCTCAGGCTGAGCGCTGACGCTCGAACTGGCCCGCCTTGCGGAAGCGATAGAGATAGGTCGGCACGATCGTCTCGATGACCTCGGCCTCGACATGCAGGCCGCCAAGTGTGCGGCCGTCTGCGAGTGCCTCTGCGGACACGACATTGTCGCGCTGGAGCAGACGGACCTGATCGCGCGTCGTGAGCAGCATCTTCGGGAACAGCCCGGCCGAAAGCGTCGACGCGATCTCGGTGCCCAGCGCCATGTAATGCGCCGCGCCGAAGGGCACGGGCACCAGCAGGCGCTTGCGGCCGATGGTGGCGCAGACGAACTCCATGAGCTCGCGGAAGGTCTTCACCTCGGGCCCACCGAGTTCGTAGACCGTGCCCGGCCGCGTCTCGCCAGCGAGCGCCTTGGCAACGACCTGGGCGACATCGCCGACGAACACCGGCTGGAAGCGCGTCTCACCGCCACCGATCAGCGGCAGCACCGGCGACATGCGCGCCAGCGACGCGAATCGGTTGAAAAAATCATCCTCGGGGCCGAACACGATCGAGGGACGCAGGACGGTCGCATCCGGGAAAAATTCGAAAGCCGCCGCTTCGCCGGCAGCCTTGGTGCGCGCGTAATCCGAATCGGATTGTGGATCGGCGCCCAGCGCCGAAATGTGCACGAGTTTGGTGACGCCGGCCTCGCGCGCGGCGCGCGCCACGGCGCGGGCGCCAAAAGCCTGCACGGCATCGAAACTCTGGCGGCCGGTCTGGGTCAGGATGCCCACGAGATTGACCGCAGCATCGGCCCCGCGCAGAGCTGCCGCCACGGAGGCGGGATAGCGGAGGTTGGCCTGAACCGCATGGATCTGGCCGACCCTGCCCAACGGCTGGAGGTGACCTGCGAGATAAGGGCGGCGTGCGGCCACCCGAATGCGCCATCCCTGCCGGGCCAGCGCGCGGACTACATGGCGACCGATGAATCCGGTACCGCCGAAAACCGTGACCAGACGCCCCGACCTGTCGTTGCTCTCAACCATGGAATCCTCGCGTCGCCTGCTCGTCTTGGCTCAGGGTCGCTCCATAGTC
>JAQGKN010000624.1 GCA_028290085.1 Hyphomicrobiales bacterium | reverse complement strand
GTCAGGGCTGAGCTTTCTGCTCTCGTTGAAAAATCGCCCCGGCTTGTCCGGGGCTTTTTTATGCGCCGTGGGTGCCGGGCTTGTGAAGCAGCCGGCCTTTGACGCGCGTCGGCGTGCGTCCTAATCTCAGGCCATGCGCAAGATCCGTGTCATCCCGTTCGTGATCATGTCAGTCCTGTCGGGGATGGGTTTCGGGCGCGCCGAGGGCGTGCCGGCGCCTGAACCACGCAATGGACCCAGCCTGCAAATTCCGGGACTACCCGCCGTGCCCCTGCCACCGGGCTCGAGGGTTTTCGGTCCGCAGGGTCCTCAGACAGGGGCGCCAGCCAGACCCGCGCCCAAGGCGGCTGCACGTGCGGAACAAGCTTCACCGCCCAAGCCACAGATCGACATGACCCAGCCGGCGGGTCGGCAGCGGGTCCTCGATGAATTGTTCCAGCGACTCGAGCGCACCAAGGATGCGGACGAGGCGCAGGGCATTTCGGGCGCCATAGAGCGCGTATGGATGCGATCAGGCTCCGACACCGCCGATTTGCTGATGGACCGCGTGGGGACCGTCATGCAGGCCAAGGAGTGGCCGGTCGCGGAGGGTCTGCTCGACAAGATTGTCGAACTCGAACCGCAATGGGCCGAGGCCTGGAACAAACGGGCGACCGTCCGCTTCTTCCATGACGATCTCGCGGGCTCGATGGAAGATTTGGCTCATGTGCTCAAGCTCGAACCGCGTCATTTCATGGCGCTGGTCGGCATGGGCGCGATTCTCGAGCGTTCGGATCGCGACAAGGACGCGCTGCGCGTATTCCGCCGAGCTCTGGAGATCAATCCTCAGCTCGACGACGTGCGCAAGAAGATCGAGAAGCTGACCGTGGATGTCGACGGACGGGATATCTGAGGCATCATTTGTCGCATCACCCCGTGAAACCGGCGGCGTGACTCTTCCGTATCTTCGGAATGAAACGTTCGGGACGCCGCATGATCTCCATCCTCTCTGGTGCGGCCGTCGCTATCTGCGGCTCCGCTTTTGCTTTTTCGCAATGGCAGGTGCGCCGTATTGAGGCGCGCTATCCGGCTCAGGGCCAATTCATGGAGGTGCCCGGTGGGCGCCTTCATTACACTGAACGGGATGCCGAGGGGCCGCTGCGCGACACAGTGCTGTTGCTGCATGGCGCCAGCGGCAATCAGGCTGACATGATGCTGCAGCTGGGCGCGCGTCTCGCAGCAAAGGGCTTTCGCGTGATCGCCGTGGATCGTCCGGGGCATGGCTGGAGCGACAGGCCGGATGGTGCCGGAGATGCTTCACCGGCCGTGCAGGCGGCGAGCATCCGTGCGGGGCTCACGTCCATCGGGATTAACAAGGCGATCGTCGTAGGACATTCGCTGGCGGGTGCTGTGGCTGCGAATTTCGCCATCGACCAGAAGGATTTTACGGAGGGGCTGGTGCTGGTGGCGCCCGTCACCCATCCGTGGCCCGGTGGGGTCACCTGGTATTACACGCTTGCCGCCATGCCGGTGGCGGGATGGCTATTCAGCAATCTCGTCAGCATGCCCGTGGGGCTCGCGAGCATGAATGCGGCTGTCGACAGCGTTTACGCGCCGCAGACGCCCTCGAGCGATTACGTCGAACGTACGGGTGCCGAGCTGGTGCTGCGACCGAAAGATTTTGTCGCCAATGCGCAGGATGTGGCGGGGCTCGAAGCCTTCATCGACGTGCAGGCCAAGCGCATGGGTGAAATTACAGCGCCCACGACGATCATCACGGGCGACAGCGACGGCATCGTCTATGCCCATATCCACTCGGCGGGGAGTGCGCGGGATATTCCCGGCGCGCGGCTCGTCACGCTGCCGGGTGTCGGCCATGCCGTCCAGAATGTCGCGCCCGACAAGGTCGTCGATGCCATTGTGGATGTCGCGGAACGCAAAGCGCGCGCCGAAGCTGCTCCGGCGCGCGCGAGACTTTAGACGGGGCCGCTGGTGCCTTAGTGGGCCAGTGACTTTACGATGGAATCGACCATCTTCTTGGCGTCGCCAAATAGCATCATCGTGTTGTCCCTGAAGAACAATTCGTTCTCGACGCCAGCATAGCCCGAGCCCATGCCGCGCTTGATGAAGAGAACAGTCTTGGCCTTCTCGACGTCGAGGATGGGCATCCCGAAGATCGGCGAGGCCGGATCGGTCTTGGCGGCCGGGTTGGTCACGTCGTTGGCACCGATGACGAAGGCGACGTCGGCGCGGCCGAATTCCGAGTTGATGTCCTCGAGTTCGAAGACCTCATCATAGGGCACGTTGGCTTCTGCCAGAAGCACGTTCATATGGCCGGGCATGCGGCCCGCCACGGGATGAATGGCGTAGCTCACTTCGACGCCTTCCTTCTTGAGAAGGTCGGCCATTTCGCGAAGTGCGTGCTGCGCCTGCGCCACCGCCATGCCGTAACCGGGCACGATGATGACCTTGCCGGCATTCTTCATGATGTAGGCCGCGTCTTCCGCCGAACCCTGCTTGACGGGGCGCGTCTCGACGGCGCCCGCCGCTGCCGTGGCTGAATCCCCACCGAAACCGCCGAGGATGACGGCGATGAAGGAGCGGTTCATGCCCTTGCACATGATGTAGGACAGGATAGCGCCCGACGAGCCCACGAGCGCGCCGGTGATGATCAGCGCGAGGTTGCCGAGCGTGAAGCCGATGCCCGCGGCTGCCCAGCCGGAATAGGAATTCAGCATGGACACGACGACCGGCATGTCGGCGCCGCCGATCGGCACGATCAGCAATACGCCGAGAGTCAGCGAGACCAGCGCCACCAGCCAGAAGACCAGATGGCTTTCGGTCTGCACGAAGATCGCGATCAGCACGATCAGCGCGGCGGCGAGGCCGATGTTGATGGCATGGCGCTGCGGCAGCATGATCGGCTTGCCGGACATGCGCCCATCCAGCTTCAGGAACGCGATGATCGAGCCGGTGAAGGTGACCGCGCCGATGGCTGCGCCGATCGACATTTCAACCAGGCTCGCACCATGGATCGCGCCGGGAAGGCCGATGCCAAAGGCCTGCGGCGCGTAAAGCGCACCGGCTGCGACGAGCACGGCTGCGAGGCCAACGAGCGCGTGGAAGAAGGCGACCAGCTGCGGCATGGCCGTCATCTGCACGGTGCGAGCGCGCCAGGCGCCGATGCCGCCGCCGATGGCGATGCCGCCGATGACCAGCAGCCAGCTCGAAATGCCAGAGGGGGCCCGATAGAGCAGGGTGGTGACAATGGCGATTGCCATGCCGATCATGCCGAAGAGATTGCCCTGCCGCGAGGATGCGGGCGAAGACAATCCACGCAGCGCGAGGATGAAGAGCACACCGGAAACGAGATAAAGGACTGCCGCGATGTTGGCGTTCATGACGGCTCAGCCCTTCTTCTTGTACATCGAGAGCATGCGCTCTGTGACGAGGAACCCGCCGAAGATATTCACCGAGGCCAGAACGAGCGCAATGAAGCCGAAGACGCGGGCCCAGAGCGGCCCGTCATCGCCGGGGATCGAGGCGTCCACTCCGACTGAGAGCAAGGCGCCGACGACGATCACCGAGGAAATGGCGTTGGTCACCGACATCAGCGGCGTGTGCAGCGCCGGGGTCACGGACCAGACGACGTAGTAGCCGACGAAAACCGCGAGCGCGAAGATCGCGAGGCGGAAGACGAAGGGGTCGATGGCGCCGCCGGAGGCCGCATGCGCGAGGCCCGCCGCCGCATCGCCGAGCTGGTCGGCGGAGGATTGCAGGATATCGGCGGCTTCGCGGGCGAGTTTCGCCGCGGCTGTTGCCTTGTCGAGAATCTGGTCTGGTGCTTCGATGGCCATTCTGTCGCCCCTCTGGTCTCTCGCGCTCGGAAAACCGGTCCGCCGGTATTAAACGCGGGGGTCAGTCTGCTTTGGTCTGGAAATTCGGATGAACGATGGCGCCGTCGCGCGTGAGCAGCGTCGCCTTGACGAGTTCGTCGTCCCATTTGGGTGCGAAGGTCTTTGTCTCCTTGTCGATCATGGTCTCGACGAAGGCGTAGAGGTTCTTCGCGTAGAGCGCAGAAGCGGTGGCAGCCAGACGGCCCGGCACGTTGAGATGGCCGACGATCTTCACGCCATTTTCCGTCACGAAGGTTTCGCCAGGTTTGGCCAGTTCGCAATTGCCGCCGCGCTCGACCGCGAGGTCGATGATGACTGAACCGGCGCGCATGGAATGTACCATGTCGGCCGAGATCAGTTTCGGCGCAGGGCGGCCGGGGATGAGCGCGGTGGTGATGACAATGTCCTGCTTGGCGATGTGGCTGGCAACGAGCGCCGCCTGTTTCGCCTTGTATTCAGAGGACATTTCCTTGGCATAGCCGCCCGAAGTCTCGGCCTGCTTGAACTCGTCGTCCTCGACGGCCACGAATTTCGCGCCCAGTGACTCGACTTGTTCCTTGGTGGCGGGGCGCACGTCCGTCGCGGTCACGATGGCGCCCAGGCGTCGCGCGGTGGCGATGGCCTGAAGGCCAGCGACGCCGACGCCCATGATGAAGATGCGCGCGGCCGGAACCGTGCCCGCCGCCGTCATCATCATCGGCAAGGCACGGCCATATTCACCCGCACCATCGATGACGGCGCGATAGCCGGCGAGATTGGCTTGCGAGGAGAGCACGTCCATGACCTGCGCGCGTGTGATGCGCGGCATGAACTCCATGGCGAAAGCGGCAACGCCCGCGCCGGCGAGGCCATTCAGCGCGGCCTCATGCCCATAGGGGTCCATGATGGCAACGACGGCGGCGCCGTGCTTGAGGCTCGCCAGCTCTCCGGGAGCGGGGCGGCGCACCTTCAGCACGATATCGGCATCGGCGAGGGTTTCGGCGGCTGTGGGCAGAACGGTTGCGCCAGCGGCGGCATAGTCGGCATCGGTGATGCCCGACGTCGTTCCCGCGCCGGATTGGACGGCGACGGTTGCGCCCAGCGCCAAAAATTTCTTGACGGTCTCGGGCGTCGCGGCGACGCGCGTCTCGTTGGCTTCGATCTCGGTGGGCACTGCGACGCGCATGGGAAGCTCCGGAATAGCGGGGGCCTGATCGAAAAAAGGCGGACTGTGAAGCCCGCCTTTGCGTTCAGATCAGGGTCAGCGCCATGATGGCCATGAGGGCGACCATTCCGATGGTGCCCCACTTGGTCATCTTGGTGAACATCTCGTAGGTGCGCTCGTGCTCCGCATAATCCATCGCGGGGTGACCTGCAGCTCCGTGATTTTCAGCCATGTCTATCCTCAAAGATTTGTCCGGCAGGGCCGGTCCTGTGGGTTCCCTTCCCGCTTAGCCGAAACTCGGCGGATGAGCAATCGCGCAGAGGCGCAGCTGCCCTGTCGGAAAGTCTTAGTGGTGCGGGATTTCACGCGAGCCCGGCGGCGCGCAGCGCCGCTGCCTGCTTTTCCGCCACATGGCTCGTCTGGAAACCGTCGCCCATGGCCTCGTTGAAGAGCCGGAAAAAGTTCAGCCGCGCATCGAGATGCAGGAAGACACCGCCGAGCCCGATAGCGGCGCGATCCATGAAGACGAATTCGCGCGGGACGCGCAGCGGACCCTTGGCCTTGAGCGCCTTGTGGACTTCAAAAGCTTCACGGCGACCGTACTGGCCGGGCGGCGTACCGTCGGCGATGGTGCGGACGCGGTCGTCGAGCAGCGGCCCGTAGATGAAGCGGGCCCAGATATTGAGGATGTCGATCACGTCCTTACGCAGGCCCTTGAAGCCCCACATCTCGTAGGCGTGGACGATGCGTGCCTGATTGTTTGTGCGCAGGCCCTCGTAAAGATCGACGACGCAACCGACGAAATTCGGCGGGAAGATGCGGATGCATCCGTAATCGAGCAGATTGATCCCCTGTGCCTCGCCGTCCGTTTCAAACACGGTATAATTGCCCAGATGCGGATCGCCGTGGATGACGCCGAACTGGCTGAAAGGATGCCACCAGGCGCGGAACATGGCCGTCGCGATGCGGTTGCGCGTGTCCTGATCGTGGCCCTTGTAGTTAAGCAACCGCTTGCCTTCGAGCCAGT
>JAQGKN010000657.1 GCA_028290085.1 Hyphomicrobiales bacterium | reverse complement strand
TACCCGCTTTTACCCGTTTCTATAAATCGGGTATCCTTGAGCACCATTTGTCTGCTTTCGATGCGCTGTGTGAACCAACTGAGTGCGATATCAAAATATGTGTCATGACCGCACACGCTTGAGGCTGCGCGGGCGACAGAGCCACGCACGAGCCGGAAGCTGTTAGCCTTGCTGATGTGTTTGTTTCCAGTGAGGCGCTCGATAATTGCCTTGAACTTGCGCGAAGAGAAGTCACGCGTCACGCTCTGATGAACATTGCTTTTTGGTCTGCCATAGACGACGTCCGCGCCGCTTTTTACCACAACTTCGAAGAGATCAATAATTCGGGACGGAGGGTGCTGCATGTCTTCGTCCAACGTGACGACCCAGTCACCAGAGGTGTGTAAAATTCCGGCGATGGTAGCTGGATGCTGGCCGAAATTGCGTGACAGATGCAGTGCCGTCACATAGCCAAAACTGTCTGCGAGCTTGTCGATGATCGCCGCTGACCCATCAATGGCGCCGTCGTCCACGAAAATGACTTCGTCGAGACGTAGAGGCATGCCCCTGCATTCCAGGTCTTTTCTGACTGCTCCAATCTCGTCCAGCAGCACCGAGAGGTATGCCTCACCGCTGTAAACCGGAACAACAACGGAAAGTGAAATCATCTTCGTGCATACCCCGAATTTCACTACTCATGAATATGAAACCAAGCGATACGTCGCTCGGTGCGTTCCTTACCAAAAGAAGGTGCAGGAAATCACGGATGCCTCGGCTGAAGCATCCAAGCTTTCCAGATCGCACTAAAAAAGTATCCAACAATCGCCAATCTGTCGAGGTGCTTGTCGCGACGGCATTGGAACCATAACCTCTACTTTGGTCCAATTGCGTTTTCCTCGGATATGAATTCTTGTGACCTGCGTCCGAGCCGATATATGCGAGGTGTCGAGCCTCTAGCGATAGAAAATTAAATCTACACCTGGAATCGCAACGACCCATCGGCACCTATCGCATCGTCACTGACGACAGGCGGAGGTCATCGAATTCTTCGTCACCAACAGCATGCGTTCTGTTGCCGCCGTGGACGCAACTGCGTTCGGGTGGCGGAGAAAAACGCAGCGGACGTGGAGTCCGCTAATGCTGGCTTCGTTTGCCAAATATCTTGAAAACGTCTATATGGAGCAAGAAGATATGGTCTTCTGGCCTTCACTTTTAGGAAGATTCCATGGATTCTATGCAGAAGAAGACGGTCGACGCCTTCGATCATTATCGTGAAACTTACTCGGCGACAGTCAATAGCGCTGTATCGTTCACGGGGCTTGATGTTGACTTTTTTACCCGTGTCAAAGCTGATTATATCAGCGACCTTGCGGTGGCAACGTTCAAGTCAACAGATAAGCTGAATGTCCTTGATATTGGTTGTGGTGTTGGAAATTTCCACTCCTTGGTCGGACCGAAATTCGGCTCGCTACATGGTGTCGATGTGTCACCTGCCAGCATCGAAAAGGCTCAAGCAACCCATCCAAATGTTTCTTATCGGTCCTATGAGGGGCATCGGCTTCCATATGATGATCATAGCTTTGATCTCACTTTCACGATCTGCGTCATGCACCATGTTCCGCCGCGGGATCGCTCGGGCTTTGTAAGCGAGATGTTGCGCGTATTGCGGCCTGGAGGGCTAGCACTTGTGTTTGAACATAATCCCAAAAATCCACTCACCATGCGGGCTGTCAACAATTGCCCGTTTGACGAAGACGCGGTGCTTCTGCCGAGCGCTGAGACCATAGATCTGCTTCGCGCGGCTGGGTTTGCGTCTGTCCAGTCGCGATTTATCTTAACCTTGCCTGCGGCAAATTCAGCGCTGCGTGCCGTGGATCGCCTGTTCTCACTCATCCCGCTTGGTGCACAATATTATGTCTCCGCAAGACGCCCCTAACCGCTGGATGCAGGCGGGAAGCGCATGGTTGCGCAGTACGTCTCTGATGGCATTGCTTTCGCGTTTTTCGTTCGTTGGAATCATCGCAACGCTCGCTTACCTGCTCGTCGCAAACGTTGCCATTGCGCTTACTGCGATGGATCCGAAGCGTGCGTCGCTGCTAGGCTATGTCGTTGGTATGATCGTTTCATTTTTCGGTCAGAGCCGTCTGACTTTCAGGGTGGGCGCGAACACCATCGGACAAATCCTTCGGTTTTCAGTCATGTCGGCTGCGGGCCTGGCTATTAGCTATCTCAGCGTCGAATATGCGGTGTCGAAGCTGGCTATCTCTCCGGTTTGGGGCACACTCCTGACGGCTGTCCTCATCCCCATCGCAAGCTTTGTCATCATGACAACGTGGGTTTTCGGCACTCCGCGTGACCGCGACTCCAGCGTCCAAGCGCGAGAGGGCAAAGGGCGTCTACTACCTTAATACGATGCCGTCGCAGCGCTGTTTCGATTAGGTCAGACAAAGGCGCTGCCCATCGAGCGAGCATGCATGCGGCAGTCAGAAATGCCGGCCGGGCTGTGGCCTCCGATAATTATCAGAGTGAGCGGCGTGTACGTCCAGCGGCGGAAAGCGAACGCGCCGGCAAGCGTCCCCCTCGATCAATTCGAGGGGGACGCCAGACGCGAAGCTGGATTAGCCCCACATATGATGGTCGACATGTACGTGGGGCATCTGATGATGATCTACCGTGATGTCGGCGGTGGTGACGTCAGCGGCAGGGGTGGGCGCGGGGGCCGCCTTTGCTGGCTGCGTTGTGGTGGCGCCCGCGACGACGGGAGTATCGACGGGCGTGTCGACGGGCGCGGTTACAGCGGAAACGCCCTGCTTGAGCGTCGCATCGACAGTTGTATCCGCGGCAGCGACGACAGCCGGTGTGCTTGCGGCCGCAGTCGCAATAGCGGTAGTTGCACCCGACAGTACGTCAGCTGCCGTGAGCCCATCGGGGTTGTATGTCCCACCTGCTACAGGAATATTATTTCCTCCGACATCTGCCGCGTTGGCATGCATTTCATCAGCCGCGGCTGCAACGAGGGCGGCGTTGCCGGTATGAAGGCCCTCGATCATTTTTGTAACTTCGGCGCCCAGCGTACTGGTGTTCCCGAGCAGTTCGTTGTCGAATCTCGCTTCGAAGATGCCGCCCTGAGAACTGTCAAAGTTCGTGACTCTGGTTTCAAAGGCGTGGAGCTTTCCGACCAAGGCGTCGGTGGCCGCCGTATCGTCCGTTCCCACGACCTGAATCGCATTCTGCCCAAGGGAGTTGGACTGTGCGATGAAGTTCGCCCAGAAGTCGGTTTGCGATGCATTGTCGATATATTTCGGCGTTGCCGCCAACGCATCGGGGAGCGCGGTAAATCCTGTGACACCGTTCTGGCTGGCCATGTTGGCCAAATTCCCGTCACCCTGAACGATATCGGTGATGTCGAGCAGGTTATCGTTGGTGCCGCGCGCAGCGTCGGGGCTGACACCCGCCTGGTTGATGTAGATTTTCTCCAGTTCCAGCTGTCGCACGATCGTATCAGCGTGGACTCCGGTAAGGCCGCCGAACAAGGTCGGGTTCTGCTCTATCAGCGATTGCAAACCTGAGCTCGCGGCGTTGATGTCCGCCGTTATGAGCGCTGCATTATCGGCGTTGATTCCACCGAGAGAATGGCTGACAGCATCGTTGAAGATCGCACCGATATCCGCAAGATTTGCATGCGGCGCATTCGCAGCGGTGACGCCATCTGCGAAGGGTGCCGGTGCAGCCTGAAAGCCGGTTGCGCCATTTTGTGTCGACAGCGCCGAAAGGGTCGCGTCGTTATGAACGATATCGAGGATATCGAGATGGCTGGTGCGAAGCGCTTCCTCGGCTGCTGAAACGCTGCCGAAACTGCCGCCGCCGTTCACCGATGCAGTCGCCGCCGACATCGCCGTCATCATGTCCGACAATACGGTCTGCACATGTCCGAGCGTGTCGCCTGAAAATTGCCCGGCATTCACCTCGGATTGAAGGCCGGTCTG
>JAQGKN010000586.1 GCA_028290085.1 Hyphomicrobiales bacterium | reverse complement strand
AAACTGCGATCGGCTGGCAAATGACTGACCCAAGGTCGGTACTGAGCGACCTTGAGCGCGACGCTCTCACCGAACTGGTCAACATCGGCGTCAGTCGCGCAGCGTCCAGCTTGCGCAAGATGGTTGGCGAACAGGTTTTGTTGTCCGTACCCTCGGTCGAAGTCGTCAGCCGCGCCACCGCGACGACCCTGATACGTGAGCGCGAAAGCGATCAGCTCGTGGCCGTGCATCAGGATTTCTCGGGCGCCTTCTCTGGCCGCGCAATGCTGATCTTCCCGGCTTCCAACAGCCTTTCGCTCGTGCGTGCCGTCACCGGTGATCACCTTTCCGAAAAGGACGTCGCCGAGATTGAAGACGAGGCGCTCGCGGAAACCGGCAACATCGTGCTCAACGGGTGTCTGGCGACCATGGCCAACATGCTTCAGCGCCCGCTCTCGATGTCACTGCCCGAGGTCGTGCATGCGGAGGGACGCGATATCTTCACAGTGGCGTCGTTGACGTCGGGCGACGGTGTGGTTCTGTTTCTCTACATCAACTTCGCGATCAGCGGCCGCAACATCCGCGGCTATATCGCGATGCTCATGGATCTGCCTTCGGTCGAGGCGCTAAAAAGTCTCATCAGGGATTTCATCCAGCGTGTGATCGGCTCCGACGGAGCCGCTGATATGCCCGTCTGAAGTATCATTGGAGTTGGGCGAGCCGCGATGACGGAGATGCTGAAAGCCGATCCTGCCGAGCAAATGGGCGCGCATTGGGTGCGCCTGCGCCGGTTTGCCGGCCCGATGCTTCAGCCATTGATAAAGTCGGGCATGGCCGTGGCAATTGCCGATGCGGCACGCCCCGGTCGTCCGCTTATCCTCGTTAACGCCGCCTTCACAGAATTAACAGGCGTCGGCGCGACAGATATTGCCGCAAGCGAGTGCCGTCTCGACGACTGGATCGGCCAGGCTGAAACCACGGCCACACTCGATGCTTTGCCGGAAGGCGAGTCCGCAAGCTTGCAGGTGCGCACGCGCCGTGACGACGGATCGAGTTTCTGGAACGTGCTGACACTGACGCCCATCGCAAATGAGAGCGGCCATGAGGTCTATATCCTCGTCACCGCCGCCGACGCGATGGCCGCCCGCGATGCGCGCGATCTGGAAAGCATTCTTTCGTCGAAACGTCAGGAGCTCGCGCGCATCGGCGAACAGGTCGAGCTCGGCTGGAAGCTTGCAGGCGCCAGTGGCGCGTGGGAGTGGGACATTGCCTCGGAAACGCTTTATGCCGACGTGCGCTTTGCGACCCTCTGCGGGCTTTCACCCACCGAGGCGTCGAGTGGTGTCCCCGGCCGACTATTCTTTTCGACCATTCATCCGGATGATCGTCTGCGCGTCCGCATCGCCGTTGCCGCTGCGCTGCAGGGAGCCGAAGTGTTCGCGCGCGATTATCGCATCCGCTCAAGCGACGGTTCGGTCCGTTGGGTGTCCGCACGCGGGCGCTCGCATCTCGACGGCGACGATCAGCCGGTGCGTTTCAGCGGTGTCCAGACGGACATCACCGACCAGAAGCGCGTCGAGGAACAATTGCAACTCGCGCAAACGGCGGGCGGCGTCGGCACGTTCCTCTATGAAAGCGGCTTCGGCACGGCGGAAGTGTCCGAGGAGTTCTGCCGCCTGCTCGGCTTTCATCCAGCCAAAGTGCTGCCGGTGCGCACGATCAATTCAGTGGTACATCCGGACGATGCTCCCCTCATCGGCGGTGTCGCATCCGCATTGAGCGGCGAATTGCCATATAGCGAAATTCGCATACGCCGTGCCGACGATGGCAGCGAGCGCTGGCTCGCACTGCGCGGCCAGGTGCGCGAGGAAGGCGGTGGCCTCTGTTTCATGGGCGCTATCTACGACGTCACTGGATCGAAGCAGGTCCAGGACAGGCTGCGCGAGTTGAATCTCACTCTCGAGGACCGTGTGCGGGCGCGTACGCGCGAACGCGACCGTGTGTGGAATCTTTCGCGCGACCTGTTCAACGTCTGCGATCCGCAGGGCGTTCAGAAGGCCGTCAATCCGGCCTGGACGCAGGAACTCGGTTATCCCGCTGAGGATCTCATTGGAACGCGTTTCGACGCCCTCGTGCATCCTGACGAAAAAGCGGCGTTTCAAAGCATTCTCGCTGATGTCGCCGCTGGTCGGTCCGTCCCCGATTTCGATCTGCATCTCGTCGCTCACGATGGCGAGTGGCGTTGCATCAATTGGACGATAACCGCAGAGGACGAGGACCTTTACTGCGTTGGCCGCGATGTCACGACGCGCCTTCAATTGCAGGACGAGCTGCGCCAAAGCCAGAAGATGGAGGCTGTCGGCCAGCTGACCGGCGGGCTCGCTCATGATTTCAACAACATGCTCACTGGCGTCATCGGCTGTCTCGACATCGTCAAGCGGCGCATCGAGAGCGGGCGTATCGATGATCTCGATCGCTTCATGGATGCTGCGACCAGTTCGGCGCAACGCGCTGCCGCACTGACGCATCGCCTGCTCGCGTTTTCACGCCGCCAGCCGCTCGACAGCAAGCCCTTCGACGTGAACGTTCTGGCCCGCTCCATGGAAGAGCTTCTGCGCCGCACGCTCGGTGAACAGATTGAACTCGTGGTGCGTGTCGATGACCGTGTATTGCTCGCCATCATCGACCCGAACCAGCTCGAAAGCGCAGTGTTGAATCTCGCGCTCAACGCGCGCGACGCGATGGCACAAGGCGGCCGCCTGACAATCGAGGCCCGGCGTGTGGCTATACAGCGCCGCATCTCTGCGGTGCCCGATGACATTCCGCCCGGCGAATACGCCTGTCTCACTGTGAGCGACACAGGCTCCGGCATGCCGGCGGAAGTCCTGGAGCGTGCGTTCGAACCGTTCTTTACAACCAAGCCGATCGGCAAGGGCACGGGCCTCGGCCTGTCGATGATCGACGGATTCGTGCAACAAAGCCGGGGCCATCTCGTCATCGACAGCGTCGTCGGGCGTGGCACATCGGTGACATTGTATCTGCCGGTGCACGGCGGCGAAATGCTCATCGAGGACACGTCTGCGCGCACACATACGCCCTCCGGCAGTGGCGAACAGGTGTTGGTGATCGAGGACGACGCGTCGGTTCGTCTTCTGGTGCTCGATGTGCTCCAGGAGCTCAATTACACTGGCATCGAATCGCACGACGGACAGGAAGCTCTGCAGGTTCTCGATTCAACCGCGCCCATCCGCTTGCTGATCACCGATGTTGGCCTCCCCGGACTCAATGGCCGGCAGGTTGCGGAAATCGCGCGGCAGAAACGGCCCGATCTTCCAGTCCTCTTCATGACAGCCTATGCGCCTGACGCGATAGACCGGGGCGCTTTTCTCGATACCGGGATGGACATGATTTCGAAGCCGTTCACGATGGACGCTATGGCAACGAAGGTCCGCGCCATTCTCGATGGGACGCGCGAGAAGTAAGGGCCGGCGCCAAAGTCTTGCAGCGCCCGCCCGGCGCTGTACCTTAGCCTCATGAACTCGCACCTACCGCGCGATTGCAACCTGTCGGCCGCAGCCTCCATCGAGGACCGCGAGGCCATGGCGGATCTCTGGGTCGCGAGCTGGTCGGCGATCCTGCCGGACATCGATTTCACGGCGCGGCGTGCCTGGCTGCTCGCGCGCTTCGAGACGGTCCCGCAACTCGTTGTCGCAAAGGACGGTGCTGGCTGCATCCTCGGCTTTGCGCTTTATGATGCCACGTCGGGCTGGCTCGACCAGATCGCGGTAGCGCTCGACGCATTGGGAGGTGGCGTTGCGCATCGTCTCATGACGTCTGTGAAGTCCGCATGTCCGAATGGCGTGCGCCTCGACGTCAATGTCGATAATCCACGCGCCGTCGCTTTCTATCTGCGCGAGGGCTTTCGCCAGACGGGCGAGGGCACCAATCCCAGCTCCGGCCTGCGCACGCTCTCCATGCAGTGGACGCGCTGACGCTGTCCGGTCACATCTCGTGTTTGACCTTGGGCGTACTCGCCTTCGGGCGCAGAAGGCCGGGCATCACCTGTTTCAGAATGGCTTCTGTCTCCGAGCTCCATGCCGGTAGCGCATCGCGCAGAGTGCCGGGGGTACCGCTGCCCGGCACCATGTGGACGACGCGATACCCTTTTCTTTTCAGCTCCGCGAGAAAAGACGGCAGCATGGCGGCCGTCTGCGGTCGCGTGTCATGAAACAGAATGATGCCGCGTCGCTCGTGATCTAGCCTCTGCAGGATGAGGCGCAGCTCCGCCGAGGGAGTGATGGATGTCCAGTCGGACGCCCACAAGTCGGCGCCAAAGACGCCGATATTGCGGTCCCGCAAAAGGGCGCGCGTGGCAACCGTGTCCGCGAAGCCGGGAAAGCGGAAGAAGGACACGCGTGGTTTGCCGGCGACGTAGGCTTCCATTCCCGCGGCTGTCTGAACGGCTGAGATGCCATCGACAATTTCAGCTTGAGCGGCGGCCTCGCTCAGTCCGCGCAGTGTCTTTTCCGGATGCGACCAGGAATGGCTGCCGATCGTGTGCCCCTCGGCGATCTCCCGCCGGACCAGATTTGGATGATCCTGCGCATTTCGTCCGATGAGAAAGAACGTCGCTTTAACGCATTCCGCCTTGAGCGCGTCGAGCACCTGCTCGGTAGAGCCGGGAACGGGGCCGTCGTCGAACGTGAGCACAACCTCTTTGTCATCGAGCAGGAGGCTGTGCCGATAGGTCTTGAACCCGACCTCGAGTCCACCCGTCGTGCCGACCTCGAGCACCCGCGACGTGCCGAGAGCATTTTTGCGGCTACAGGCTTCGGCGCCGCCGGACTGCGCCATGGGCGCCGTTTCAGGAGCGCTCGCCGGTTTAGCTACACTTTGCGCAACAGCAGAGCCGCATGTGATCAGGCATACCAGCGAGGCAATGGTTAGCGACAGACTGCGTCCGGATCCAAACATGAGCGGCGCCTTATCCAAACGAAAAATGCAGGTGGGTATGAAAGCTGAAGGTGCAACGGTGCATCGATAACCCAGCCCACGCCGCTCGTCGCGCGGCATATAGTTGCGGACGACGAGGTGCTCCTCGAGAGGATCCGCGACCCGGTGCAGATTTGCGTCACCGGACCTGTTCGACGCGAAGGCGGCCGGCGGCGAGGGGGCGCAAAAGCTCGGCCTCGGGCCGTGTAAGATCGAGCCAGGCCATCCACTCCGCGCGCTCCAGCACAACGACCTGTCGATTGTGAATGGGTGCGACGTCCGGCCCAGGCGCTGTCGTCAGGATCGCGTAAGCACCCGGCCCGCCGTGCGCGGCCGCGCGCCAAAGCCCAGCGAAGCAGAACCAGGGCTCGTCCTCCTTGGTGAAACGCCACTTGGACTTCGGCGATTTCGCGCCGGTGAACTCGAAGAAGTGAGATGCCGGGACAAGGCAGCGTCCGTGCGCAAAGCGGCGGCCCTCTGATCGGAAGTTGATCACGACGGGCGCCTTGGGCCGCCCCGGATCAAGCCCCCATTTGAGCTGTACTAGCTCCACGCCGCCCTTGGTCCTGCGGATGACAGGGGCAAGCTCGGTCGGCCAGATGTCGTCACGCGGCTCGAGATTGGGAGCGTCGTGGAGAGGCGTGAAGGGCACCCTGATCTCGCTGAAGGCCTCCAGATAGGCGCTGTAGGGCACATTGTTTCCATAGTCGTTGCACATGCGTCCGCCATCGCAAATCCGCCGCTTCCCGGCAACATCGGCCACGCGGGCTTGTTCCCGGCATCACATGGCAGGCCCATCGGCACGCCCGGCCGATCCGCGCGCCGGCACGGTCCTGTCCCTCTCGTTCGTCGATGCGGAATTTATCAACAGCGTCGACGACACGCGCATGGTGGCCTCTATCGAGGAGACGCTGAAGCCTTTTGCCATCACTGATAAAATGCCTGAGGAGAAGGTCTTTACGAAAGCCTTCCTTCCTGCACAATCTGGGAGGTTGCTCCTGAATACGCCTCTTGTCTGAAAACGGAACTCCCATGACGACCACACCCGGCACATCGGTTCGAGATAGGCTCTCCTATACGCCGATCCATCGTCGCAAAGCTCTGCGGCTGCCCGGCGACGCGCGTGTGGTCGTCTGGACGATCGTCAATGTCGAAAACTGGAGCCCCGAGGCGGCCATGCCGCGCACGGTTCTGCCGCCTCCCATGGGCCAGCCGCTTCTGCCCGACGTGCCGAACTGGGCCTGGCATGAGTATGGAATGCGCGTCGGATTCTGGCGCTTCCTCGAGACGCTGTCCGACCGCAAACTCAAGGCGACCTTCGCCGTCAACGGCTCGGCCTGCGAGATTTATCGGGAGGCTTGCGAAGCCGCGCACGAAGCCGGTTGGGAATTCATGGGGCATGG
>JAQGKN010000577.1 GCA_028290085.1 Hyphomicrobiales bacterium | reverse complement strand
AGGTGAAATGATCGAGTCGATTTTCGTACCCGCTGCGGCCTACACGAGCCGCTCGCTCTATCTAAAAATTAGTGACCGCGAATCCTACGAATTCGCAGTGGCCTCGGCAGCTGTCGCACTCGACATGGACGGCGACAAGATCCGCGAAGCGCGCATCGCGCTTGGCGGCGTGGCGACTGTGCCGTGGCGCGCCCATGAAGCTGAGCAGATGCTCGCAGGCCGACGCCTTGATGAAGCGAGTGCCATGGCTGCGGCCGAAAGCGCCTTTGCTTCGGCCAAGGCGCATGGCGGAAATGCCTACAAAATTCCTCTCGGGAAACAGACGCTGGTTCGCGCATTGCTCGAAGCCGGCACGATGGAGATGCGCGGATGAGCATTGCTGCACCTGAACCCGGGATCAACATGGGCCGCCCTGATGCGCGTATCGACGGACGCCTGAAGGTGACTGGCGAAGCGCGTTATCCCTCCGACATGGCGGTGCCCAATCCCGCCTATGCGTTCCTTGTCACGAGCGCCATCGCCAAGGGAACGATAACTGGAATCGAGATAGATGCCGCGCGCGCCGTCCCGGGTGTGCTGGATATTCTGACCTATCAGAACATCGGCGATACCATTCACGATGTGGGGCTCTTCAGCTCTGGCGGATCGATGGGCACGACCATTCGTCCCTTGAAATCCGACAAGATCTTGCATGATGGCGAAATCGTCGCAATCGTTCTCGCCGATACGTTCGAGGCCGCGCGCGAGGCTGCCTACAAGGTCCGCGTGAACACCACGCGTGAGACACCGTCTGCGACGTTCGGCTCCGCCGGGACCACGACGGAGGAGGCAGCAGCCGTCTCGAAGAAGCACGAAGATCCGAAAGTTGGCGATGCCGAAGGTGCGCTGGCGTCGGCGCAAGCCGTCATCGACGTGCGTTACGACACGTCGACCATGCACCATAATCCAATCGAGCTTTTCACCACGACCTGTGTGTGGACCGACGACAAGCTCACGATCTACGAGCCGAGTCAGTTCGTGCATGGAATGAAGAACGGCATCGCCAAGCAGCTCGGCATAGACCCTGCAAAAGTGCTGGTACAAAGCCCGTTTGTCGGTGGCGCCTTCGGCTCAAAGGGTTCGCTCACACAGCGCACAGCGCTCGTGGCGGTGGCTGCGCGGCGGCTGAACAGGCCGGTGAAGCTCGTAGCCACGCGCGATCAAGGTTTCACCATCGCGACCTATCGTGCCGAGACGCGTCATCGCATCCGGCTCGGCGCGACCGCCGCCGGCAAGCTCGTCGCCTATACGCACGAGGCGTGGGAAGTCACTTCCCGCCCGGATCCTTATCTCGTGGGCGGCACCGAAGATACGTGCCGCATGTATGACTTCGGCAACGTCACCACGCATGTGAACATCGTGCACGCCGATCGTAACACGCCCGGCTTCATGCGCTCGCCACCCGAGACGCCGTATATGTATGCGCTGGAAGCCGCGATGGACGAGATGGCCGTGAAGCTCGGCATCGATCCCATCGAATTTCGCCGCATGAACGACACGCAGAAGGATCCGATTACTGGAAAGCCCTACTCCAGCCGCTCTCTCATGAAATGCTACGATCAGGCAGCGCAGAGTTTCGGTTGGTCGAAGCGCAACCCGGAGCCGGGCTCGATGCGAGACGGCGACTGGCTGATTGGCTGGGGCTGCGCGACAGCCGTCTATCCCACAAACATCGGACCGGCGACTGCGCGCGTTCGTCTTTCGAGCGACGGACACGTGCGTGTCGAGACAGCGGCACATGATGTCGGCACGGGCGCCTACACCGTCATCGCGCAGATGACGGCAGAACGCCTCGGCGTGCCGCTCGAAAAGGTCGAGGTTCTGCTAGGGGATTCTTCCCTGCCCCCGTCG
This sequence comes from Hyphomicrobiales bacterium, assembly GCA_028290085.1. Classification (GTDB taxonomy): domain Bacteria; phylum Pseudomonadota; class Alphaproteobacteria; order Rhizobiales; family Beijerinckiaceae; genus Terripilifer. The sequence goes on along the minus strand of JAQGKN010000577.1, from coordinate 1,585 downwards.
CCCGTGTCCGGCGGCTCGAACACGACTGCGAGCGTCGGCAGTGTCATCGTCAAGGCAAGCGACGCCATTCGCGAGAAGCTGTTTCACGCGGCGCGCTCGTCCAACGAGGGGCCGCTCGCGGGCAGCGCCGAACTCGAGCTGGTCGACGGCGAGATACGCAGTCCATCAGGCGCGAGCGAAAAGCTGGAAGACGTGTTCAAGCGATTGGGCGCGGGCATGATCGAAGAATATGCCGAATTCACGCCTGCCGGTGCTATCGATGGCGCAGTCGGCAAGCTCTACTTGGGCACTCCGGTACTCAGCGGCGGCTCGTCGGGCGATAAAATGCGCTTCGCTTTCGGGGCCGAACTCGTCGAGGTGCGCATCCACGCGCGTACACGCGAGATTCGAGTGCCGCGCATTGTGGGCGCCTTCGCGGCCGGTCATATCGTCAACCCGCGCACGGCACGGAGCCAGCTCATGGGCGGCATGATCTGGGGCATTGGACATGCCCTGCACGAGAAGACGGAAATCGACGAGCGTGCTGCGCGCTACACCAACGACAATATCGCGGAATATTTGATCCCTGTGAACGCCGACATCCAGAAGGTCGAAGTTATTCTCGTGCCCGAGGTCGATAACGACCTCAATCCGGCGGGCGTGAAAGGGATTGGCGAACTCGCAAATGTCGGAACGGCGGCGGCCATCGCGAGTGCCGTGCATCATGCGACAGGCATTCGCGTACGCCACGTTCCAATCCGGATCGAAGATCTTCTTTCGGTGTGACGCCCGCCCCGTGTCAGGCGCGCCTCGCGTCCTCGGGCAGGAAGATGCGTCCACGCAACAGCCGCACAGAGATTTGTTCGCCGATGGCCAAAGCGGCCGTCGGCGGCGTCTCTATTTCAATCAGGTCGTGTGCACCTGCAATGGAGATTTCGGCTCGGCGCGTGGCCCCCGTGCGGCGGATGCCGATGATCTTGGCGGGAAGCGCATCGCCACCAGCATCCGATATCTCGACATCCTGCGGCCGGATGAAGAGATCGGCGCGCGCGGCGCCCGAGGCAGGCGCAGGCAACGCAAGGCGACGCGCACCGAGCCATGCGGCACCTTCCCGCAGATCGACTGAGATGGAGCCGGATTCCCCGACGAAGCGATAGACGAAGGGCGAGGCCGGACGATCGTAGACATCGTCGGGCGTGCCCACCTGTTCGATGCGTCCGCCCGAGAGAACCGCCACGCGGTCGGCGAGTTCGAGCGCTTCTTCCTGATCGTGCGTGACGAAGACTGTGGTGTGACCCGTGCGGTGATGAATGTCGCGGAGCCAGCGGCGCAGATCGCGGCGCACCTGCGCATCGAGCGCGCCGAAGGGCTCATCGAGCAGCAGCACCTTTGGCTCCACCGCGAGGGCCCGCGCGAGTGCTATGCGCTGGCGCTGCCCTCCCGACAATTGCGCGGGGTAGCGCTTGCCATAGCCTGCGAGTTGCACGAGATCCAACAGTTCGGCCACGCGGCGGCGGATTTCCGTGCGCGACGGACGTGTCTCGCGCCCGCGCACGCTGAGCCCGAAGGCGATGTTGTCCTCGACGTTGAGATGACGAAACAGAGC
>JAQGKN010000573.1 GCA_028290085.1 Hyphomicrobiales bacterium | reverse complement strand
GAACTGCGTGATACGGATGTAACCGACATCATCGCCCTCCTGGCGGAAGCGAACCGATTTGATCTGGATGACGGCACGCGTGATGCTGATGTCCTGCGTGTCCTTGGAAGCACCGCGCAGAATCGTCAGTTTCACGGTCGAGTTGACCTGGCCGCGCATCTTGTCGACGGCCTGATTGAGCGTCATGCCTTGCACGCTCTCACCGTCGATGGCGGAGATAATGTCGCCCGAGAGAACGCCGGCGCGCGCGGCAGGTGTCTCGTCGATCGGCGTGACGACCTTCACGAGCCCATCTTCCTGCGTAACCTCAATGCCGAGTCCGCCGAACTCACCGCGCGTCTGCACCTGCATGTCACGGAAGCTCTTGGCATCCATGTAGCTGGAATGAGGATCGAGCGAGGTCAGCATGCCGCTGACAGCCGCCTCGATGAGCTTGTGCTCGTCGGGCTTCTCAACGTAATCGGACCGAATCTTCTCGAACACATCGCCGAAAAGATTGAGGTTCTTGTAAGTATCCGAGGCAGCGGCACTGGCCGTACCGCCCTCGAAAATGCGCGTTTGCGCACCGACCAGAACGGTCGATGCACCGAGCACCGCACCTAGTACGACGAGAGAGACTTTGCGCATTATCCGCGAACCTTTTCCAGCTCAGGCTTTGCCCACCACGGGCCCGGATCGATAGCCGCCCCGTCTTTTCTGAACTCAACATAGAGAATGGGTTGGGCGGCGCCAATAGCAATAGCGGCTGCCGTCTTCGCCGATCCGTCGCCCATGGCCGCCACCGGCTCCCCGGCGAGAACGAACTGGCCGACTTCTACGCTCACGCGCTCCATACCGGCAAGGACGACATAATACCCCCCGCCCGCATTGAGGATCAAGAGATGTCCGTACGTCCGGTAGGGGCCCGAAAATGCCACCCATCCATCGGTCGGCGCGGCGACGAGAGCGCCGGGCCTTGTCGCGAAAGAGAGTCCCTTCTCGGTGCCGCCGAATCCGTCGGAAGCCCCATAAACCTTGAGCATCCTGCCCGCGACTGGAAGTGGCAGCAGTCCCTTGGCGTCGGCGAAAGCGACCTTTGGCGCGAGTCTCGCCGGATCCTGAAATGGCAGCGCGGCAACCCGCGATCCACCCTTGGCCTGCGCCGCATCGGACGCCGCGCGCACCGCTTCGTCGGCCTTGCGCGCATCCTCGGCAGCGCGCGCCGCGGCGCCGAGTTCGGCTTCGGAGCGGGCAATCAAATCCTTGAGATCAGTCGCCTGCCGGGCGAGTTCGGCCGAGCGGGCGCGTTGCGTGGCCAATTGCTGTTCGGCCTCGCTCAAAGCGCCCTGCCGTGCCGCCACGAGCCCCGACAGCCGCTCGCGCTCTTGGGAAAGTGTCGAGGACTCGCGCAGGAGCTGCTCCCTTTCGCCCGCAATAGCAGTGCGAACGGAAACGAGATCAGCCAGATCGCTCGCAAGGGCCTGCGTTTCCGAGCGCATTTCGGGCAGCACCGCGCCGAGCAGCATCGAGGTGCGGACGGCCCGAAGGACGTCTTCCGGCGCTGCCAAAACGGCTGGAGGAGGACGGCGGCCCATGCGCTGCAGGGCGGCGAGTACCTCGCCGATGACCTCGCGGCGGCTCTCCAGCGAGCGGCGGATCGCCGTTTCGCTTCCCGTCGCCACATCGAGGCGTGTTTCTATCTCTGCCATGCGGGTTTCCGTCTGGCGAACCTTGCCTCCGGTCTCCAGCAGCGCGGCATTCAGCCGCGCCCTGTCCGTTCGAATTCCTTCGAGCTCGGCTTCAAGTTTGCGGCGCCGATCTTCGGTCGCGCGTAAATCGCTTTCTACGTTGCGCAACTCGTCGCGGCGCGCGCTCGGTTCAGGCGCGGCGTCTTGCGCCCGGCCAGCCGAGGGCAGGCTGATCCCGGCAGCGCACAAGGCAAGCGCAAGGGCGACTTGCGCTCCCGCCTCCCGCTTGCGCGCACCCATCCGCCTCATGCCTGCATGTCCAATGGTTCGATCCGCGCCAGCATAGGCACGCCAATCAGGGCCGCAACGCGGCAAAGAGGGGACTCAGCTGCGATGATAGGGATGTCCGGCGAGGATGGTGACTGCGCGATAGATCTGCTCGGTGGCCATGATCCGCACAAGCTGGTGAGGCCACGTCATGGCGCCAAAGGCCAGCACCAGCGAGGCCCGTGCGCGCAACGCGGGATCGATGCCATCGGCGCCGCCGATCACGAGGACATAACCGCTGGTCCCGGAATCACGCGCAGTGCCAACGTCGGCGGCGAAAGCTTCGCTACCCATGGTTTTTCCGCGCTCGTCGAGAACGACGAGCCGTGCACCAGCTGGAATCTGCCCAAGCAGCGCGCGCGCCTCCTCGGCCTTGCGGTCCTCGGGGCGTCGCGCGCGAGATTCGTCAGACTCGCGCATCTCGACGCCAGTCAGCCCGACAGAACGGGCGGCCAGGGCAGCCCGTTCAAGATAGCGGGCGCAAAGCTCCCGCTCCGGGCCGGCCTTAAGCCGCCCGATAGCCGTCAAAACGACGCGCATGCTCGTGTCGTCCGCCCTTAGACGGCGCGACGCTCCGCAATGTGCTCGCCCGGCCTATCGCCGCCCCACATCTTCTCCAGGTTATAAAACTGGCGAACTTCGGGACGGAAAAGGTGGACGATCACGTCGCCCGCATCAACGAGCACCCAGTCGCAATGGGGCACGCCTTCGACGCGGGGCGTCGAGAAGCCGGCTTCCTTGCAACCCTTGATCACGCGATCGGCGATGGCGCCTACGTGGGTGCTTGAGCGCCCCGTGGCGATGATCATCGCATCGGCGATAGAGGTTTTGCCGTGCAGGTCGATGGAGAGGACTTCCTCAGCCTTGGCGTCGTCGAGGCTGTTCAGGATCGTCCGCACGAGTTGTCCGGTATCGGGTTCCGCCTGAACACGAACCGGGTGGGGCAGAGACTGGTCTGCTCCGGATTGGACCGTGGTAATCAGAGCTTTGTTCTCCTCTTGGTCGCGCAGCGCACGACACTTCACCAATGTGGGCGGAATACGCGCAGAATTCAACCGTCGGGTTGAGTGCCGCTCTTATTTGCCGCCGTTGAATCGAGCCCGACACCTGCGCGGCGCAGGTCCGTA
>JAQGKN010000528.1 GCA_028290085.1 Hyphomicrobiales bacterium | reverse complement strand
CCGCTCCATTTTTGTCGGCCACGCCGATCCTGGCCAATTCGGACATGATTGCAGAACTCAGTCGGCGAGTCGCGGAGCAGCTTGCCAGCATCTCGCCCATCGTGTGCCGGCCGCTGTCTGAGTCGCGCAACGTTCCAATCACAAGGGCGATTCTGGTCTGGCCGCAGCGACTGGCCCAGGTCTCGGCGCACGTGTGGCTGCGCGAGCGTATCATTCAGAGCGCCCCCGCTGCGCACGATCAAGATTAGTCTTACCGCAAGCAGTATCCTTCATGCCAGCAAACCGGAGAACCACTGAATGCGTGCACGTAACCTGCCGACCATCGACGCCGGATACGGGGCCGCCATTATTGCGGCGAGCATGTGTGGGACGAACGCTGGCGACCTCGCCGCGGGTCCGCTTGGGCTTGTGGCACGTGCGCGGCATGCTGCCGATCGCGCTGGTGTTCCTCGCGGTGGTCTGGGCCGAGAAGGTGCTCGACTGGACAACGGTGGCCTTCTACTGGCTGGCAATCATCCTGCTTCGAACGATGGCCACCAACGTCGCCGACTTCGCCCACCACGACTCCGGGCTTTCGTATCCAGTGTTCGTTGCCCTTCTGATTGCATTCATGGCCGCCATGATCTGGGTCGACAAGCTTCGGAGCGGCCCGGTCGTCCCCGTTTCGTCGCGCTCTCCACGCCTGCCGGCGACGGACTGGAGCTATTGGGCCCTGATGCTCGCGGCTGGCGTGCTCGGCACCGCGCTCGGCGACTGGATCGCCGACGCGGGTCTTGGCGTCTATTGGGCCTCGCTGATCGTCGCCCCTTCTTCGCCGCCGCGGCCTGGGCTGCCTACCGGTTCGGCCTGACCAAGCCCTGGTGCCCGATCGCCTCGCTTGTCATCCTCGCCGCAGTCGTCGCGTTGGTGTTCCTTCTGCCGCAGCGCCCCGGTCGCCATCCAGGCGCGGAGGCGGCGACCTGACGGTCGGGGCGGGGCGCCGATCTGGCGGTTGCGGCGCCACCAGTCAGATAGCCGCGCCGAGGCTCGGCCGCTCGGTAGACCGAGCCCGTCGTCCCTTGGGCTTAGTACTTCACGGTCGCCCGAAGTCCGACCCCAAGCGCGCTGTATGGGACTGAGGAATGACGCCCGCGACGGATTGATGACATTCCCGCCCTGGTGGGAGATGTACTGGTCGGTGGGCCGCACATACCAGCCGGGCACGATTGCGCAGTGTAGGTGGCCTCGACGGCGATCTCGCGGTCGCGGATCGGCAGCGGTTGCCTGGGGTAGAAGCCGGCGTCCAGCGCCGAAGCGACCTTCGCGCGCTGTATATTCGGCGATGCGCGAGCGGTCGGTCGGGCTCGGTCACTCTCCCATCGCTGACCACCCGAGAGCAGACGGAAGCGGTTGATCTCGGCCCGGAGAAAATCGGAGCGTGGTGGATCCAACTTATATGGCTCGGATCTGGAGAATGTTCGAGCCCAGTCGCACTCCCTCCGCCAGCTCCTACAAAAACCTATTCTCCGGTGCGTGAATTCGCTGCAAAACCAGCCCCAATCTGTAGGGTTTCGCGCTCGAGGTCCTGACTTCAGATCAGCACCAATGCATGCTCGAGTGCTCTCCGGCGCGCTGGATTCTCTAAAGCTCTGCACTTCGGCCGGGACTTACGGCCTGAGTGTGCGAGAGGAAACACGGAATGGAGGCCGACGGGAATTGCGTTCGCGTGTCGGATAGCATCTGAGGCTTGGATCGAACCTCAATGCGACACATCGGGGTTGCACCAGTAGCGGACATCAGGGACTCTCGGCGTAGATCAAGCCCGGAGCACTACGATGACGTCGTCGGGAGCACAGGTTCGATCTCTGTCGCGCCCACCATTAAGGCCTGACGGTCGCGAGACCGTCGGGGTTTTTCATGGTTGCGCCGGCGCCGCAATGACAGAGCGGCTTCGGTTTTTCCATGCGGCTCAAATTCCCGTTCGTTGGATCGCTGCGCTACGTCACTGCCTTTGGTCCGGGCGTGCGGGCGACGTTCATCAGCCAGCAGACCGCCGCGAAATAGCCGACGAGGGTGATCAGCTCCACGAGAGTCGCTTCGCTCCATTGCTGCCGTGCGCGCGCATAGGTTTCGTCTTTCAGGCGGTGATCTGCCACCAGTTCGCGCGCCAGTGTGAGCGAGAGGACGAGATCGGCCGGCGCGTCCTCTGGCAGGTCTTTCGCGAACGCCAGGGCGTCGAGCATCGCCTCCGGAACGCCCGTTTTCGCCGCGAGGGGCAGGTGCATGTCCCATTCGAACACGTTCGATGTCTCGCGCGCGACGACGCAGATTGTCCACTCGCGCAGCGATGCATCGAGGCTTCCCTCGTAGCGCAAGGTCTCGCCTGCCTTGGCGATGGCGCGCAGCAGGGAGGGCCGGTGCAGCAAGGGGCGGAACGGACCATAAACCCCGCCGCGCGGACCGTTCATCAACTCATCCGCCGCCGCTTTCTGTTCGGCGTTGAGGCTTTGCGGAATTCCGATCCGCTCTGGCGAACCCGCGTCCGGGAAGGCGTCGGCAAGTTGGCTCGAAAAGAACTGGTTCATCGTGTTTCCTCCTTCGAAATCGCCGGCGCTCTCGATCCAGCCCAGAGCCACGCCGCCGTGACCGCCAAGACGATCGTCGCGCACGCGTGCGAAACCGACAGCGGATCCACGCCCGCAAGACCGGTTCCGAGGGCCTGGACGAGCAGAGGGCCCAGTATCTGGCCGACCGCGAATGCGACAGTCATGGCCGCTTGCAGAGGGGCAGGATTTTCAGGGTCGAGCTCCCGCGCCAGCTGCAGGCCTGCCATGGTGGAAATCATGAAGGAGCCGCCGACGAACACCGCCGACGCCGCCAGACTCCAGATAGATTGAGTCAGGAACGGAAGCGCCGTGCCGATCGCCATTGCGGTCTGGGCCAGCGCCCACACGCGCCGTCGCGGCCGCCCCGAAAGCCACCTCGCGGCCGCCGCGACGCTCAACGCGGCCGCGAGCCCGAACAGCGGCCAAGTCAGCCCGAAGATCAGCGGATCGTCGACTTGCCGCCGGGCCATCACGGGCAGGAAGGTCGCCGGGACGATGTAGCCGAACCCGAAGGCGCCATACGCCAGGATCAGCAGCGGCTCGCGGCGCCAGACCTTGCCGGTCGTCACACGGGAGGCGTCGCGCGGTTCACGTCGTCCGCGCCGCATCACATACGCGACTGGCGCAAAACCCAACGATGCGATCACGCCTAATCCAAGCCAGAGATAACCGGAGGGCTCGCCGCCGCCCAGCCAGGTCAAAATGCCCGTCAAAGCGATGCCGATGCCGACCCCGGTGTAGACCCATGCGCCGGCTTCGGCCCTGCCTCTTCTGGCAAGCTCCGTCAGGCACCAGGCGCTCGTCCCGACGAGCACCCAGGCGCTGAACACGCCCGATGCGCCGCGAAGCAGGGGACCGAGACCAGCCCAACCAAGTGAGACGGCAAGCGGAATGGCGACCGTCGTCGCGGCGATTCCGACGAGCGCGGGGCGCATGCCCTTGTCGGGCCGGGACGCGATCAACGGGGCGGTCAGCGCGCCGAGAAGATAGCCCGCGTAATTTGCAGCCGCCCATGTGGCACCGGAGCCGCCTTCGAGCGCGCCATCCCGCAGCATGAGCGGCAGGAGCGGCGTGAAGGCGAACCGACCGATCCCCATCGCGATCGCCAACGCGACCACACCGGCGCCGATGACCTGCCATGTGGGGGCGTCTCGATTGTTTTCCATTGGGCCAGTCAACACCCACGCAGGTCGGTTGAAAACTGAATTATCGTGACCTAATATTCTCGTCATGAGAACGATGGATCTCGATGACCTGCTGATCTTCTGCACCGCCGTGCGCGAGGGCGGCGTGAACCGCGCCGCCAGCCGGCTCAGCCGTGTTCCGTCCAATGTCAGCACGCGGATCAAGCAGCTTGAGGCGCGGCTGGACGTCCGGCTCTTCAGGCGGCAGGGTCGAGAACTGGCGCTGACCGACGCGGGCCGGAAGCTGCTGCATCACGCCGAGCGCCTGCTCCACATGGCGGACATCGCGGAGCGCGACATTCGCTCAAGCGCGCTCGCGGGCGTACTGAAGCTCGGTTCGCTGGAGAGCGCCGCCGGCGCGAGACTTCCGCCGATCTTCTCGAAATTTCACGAAAGCTATCCCGATGTCCGGCTCGAACTGAAAACCGGCACGACAAGCGTCATGCTCGACCTGTTGGGGCGATACGAGGTCGAGGCGGCCTTCGTCTCGGAGCCGTTCGAGCGCGGCAAGTTCGACGCGACGCCGATCTTCGAGGAAGAGCTCGTGCTCATCACGGCGCGCAAC
>JAQGKN010000507.1 GCA_028290085.1 Hyphomicrobiales bacterium | reverse complement strand
CACGGCCGTGTCCGGCAGCAGGCCTTCCTCCGCCAGAGCGCGACCCACACGCGACGCGTCGCGGCGTCCCCTGTTGGTGAGCGGACGCTCTGCATCTCCGCCTCCGGCGTGAGACGCGGCTTTTGCATGTCGGAGGAGGATCAGGCGGCGCATGACGTCATGTTAACACGCAAAACCTGACGGATCGAGCGGCTCAGGCTCTGGCCTTCAATTGCGCGCGGTCCAAGCCGGGCTTCCAACTTGCACGTGCGCCGGGCTGGCGTACGAGGAAGGGATGTCCCTCCAGCAAGGCTGTGATTTTGCCGGTGTCCGCCTGCGAGAAGGTCACTTTTTCACCGGTCTCGGCGACCATGGCTGCGAGTGCACGACTCGCTTCCTCCAGGTCGAAGCTCTTCCCGGGAAACTGTCGGACGCGTTCCTCGGCGTATTCCGCCACCAGTTCGCTCAGAAGAGATATGTAACTCGCGCCCATGGGCGAACTCCTCAATCGATGCAGTCAAAGCTGACGCAGTCTTAGCGGCATAACCTCAAGCGGTCACGATCACGGTCACAGCATCTGCAAAGAAGGTTTCTAACGCTTTGCTTTCTGGAGGAAATCCGACCTTTTAACCGTGCTACTGGCGCACCACGAGGACCGAGCATTTGGCGTGGCGCACGACGGTCTTTGCATTCGAACCCAGCAAGTAGGTGGACATTGCTGGTCTGTGCGAGCCGACGACGATCAGATCGGCGCCGGACGCGTCGGCCTCTGCCAAGATTTCAGGATAAACACCGCCAACCCTGATGACCTGCGACACGCGCTCGTGGGGCAGGGGAATCGCCTCCGCAATCTGGCGCAGGCTTGCCTCGGCATTGTCTTTCATCTGCTGGTCGAAGTCTGCCGGCACATAATCCATGAAGGTTGCGGGCAAAAGCGTCTGCACGTTGACGAGGCGGAGCGTGCCGCCCGATTGCTCGGCGAGTGAGACCGCCTGATCGATGGCAGGCTTTGCCACGTTCATTTCGGCGAGATCTACAGCGACGAGAATGGATCGGAACATATGGAGTCCTCCTGCCGCGCAGGGTCACCGCTGTCGGCGACCCCGTCAATGCTCTGAATCAAAGCGTGGCGCTAGCTATCGCCCGCGGCGGGCGTAGCCGAAAATCAGCGACACGAGCAGCAGAATCAGGGCTACCCAAAACAGGATGCGAGCGCCTTCCATGGCGGTGCCAGCAAGCCCGCCGAAGCCGAAGAGCGCCGCTACGAGGGCAACGACGAGGAAGACGAGAGCCCAGTGAAGAAGATTTCCGAAGTTCATGAGATCACCTGCGTCGCCCTAAAATAATTCGATCACAGGGCTCTTGGCTGCGACTGCTGCGAGAGGCTGTGAGTGCAGTTACGGCGGAAAACTCACGTAAAACGTGAGGATGCGCCCCGTAATACAACCACAGGCGAAACGGCGCAGCACGGCAGGGGGTTCCGCACCAAGCTCGGCAATTCGGTTCAAGCTGCACTTTAAAGCCGGATCGAACGCACGGGGCCGCCGCCGTCATACTCGGCGGACTGGCCCTGTTTCAGAGGATTCAGCTGGCGGCCACGCGCGTTGCTAGCAATCCCGCGATCGCCGTCAGGGCCTCGTCGGCCTTCGCGCCGTCCGGGCCACCCGCCTGTGCCATGTCGGGGCGGCCACCGCCCCCCTTCCCACCCAGCGTTTCGGAGGCGACGCGGACGAAATCCACTGCGTTGAAACGGCTGGTCAGGTCTGCGGTCACGCCAACGACGACGCCCGCCTTGCCGTCTTCGGCGACGCCGACGATGGCTACGATGCCGGAGCCGATCGTCTGCTTGGCCTCGTCGGCAAGCGATTTCAGATCCTTCATCTCGACGCCTGAAATGGCGCGGGCGAAGAGCTTGATGCCGCCGACGTCGCGGATGTCGTCAGGTGCGTTGGAACCGCCGCCGCCCATGGCCAACTTGCGGCGCGCATCTGACAATTCTCGCTCGAGGCGCCTGCGCTCCTCGATGAGTGCCTCCAGGCGCTCGGGGGCATTCTCCGCCGGGGTTTTCAGAAGCGTCGCGACCTCACGCAGGCGACGTGCCTCCGCGTTGAGATGGTGGCGAGCGGAATTGGCGGTCTTGGCCTCGACGCGGCGGATGCCGGAGGCAACCGCGCCTTCGCCGACGATGGTCACAAGGCCGATGTCGCCGGTACGAGCAACATGGGTGCCGCCGCAAAGTTCGACCGAATAGGGGCGGGGGCCATTGGCACCATCGACCGTCCCCATGGAGACGACGCGGACTTCATCGCCGTATTTCTCGCCGAAGAGGGCGCGGGCGCCCGATTCTCTGGCGTCTTCGATGCCCATGACCCGGGTGATGACCGGTTCGTTGCGCAGGACAATGCTGTTGGCGAGGTCCTCGACCTCGGCCAGTTCCGCATCGCTGATCGGCTTCATATGCGTGAAGTCGAAGCGCAGGCGGTCACCAGAAACGAGCGAGCCCTTTTGTGCCACATGCTCTCCCAGCACCTGGCGCAGGGCCTCGTGCAGAAGGTGGGTCGCAGAATGGTTGGCGCGGATCGCGCTGCGCCGCGCGTGATCGACGGAAAGTTCGAGCGCCATTCCGTTGACGACTTCGCCTTCCTCGACGAGGGCTTCGTGGACGAAGAGATCGCCGAGCTTCTTCTGCGTATTGGTGATTTTCACACGCACGCCGGGCGCGGTCATGGTGCCGGCATCGCCCACCTGGCCACCGGATTCGCCGTAGAACGGGGTCTGGTTAAGCACGATGAGGCCGGTCTGGCCCGCGGTCAGCTTTTCGATTTCCTGCCCGTCGTGCAGGATCGCGCCAACAATGCCTTCGGCTTTTTCAGTGCCGTAGCCCAAATACTCCGTGGCGCCGACGCGGTCCTTCACGCCGAACCAGACGGTCTCGGTTGCGGCTTCACCGGAACCCGACCAGCCCTTGCGGGCGTCGGCGCGCTGGCGCTCCATCGAGGTTTGGAACCCGGCGGTGTCGACATCGATCTGGCGGGCGCGCAGGGCGTCCTGGGTGAGGTCGAGCGGGAAGCCGTAGGTGTCATAGAGCTTGAAGGCGACTTCGCCGGAGAGGCGCCCGCCCGGGGTGAGGTCGCGGGTCTCTTCGTCGAGAATCGCGAGACCGCGCACGAGTGTGGTGCGGAAGCGTGTTTCCTCGGTACGCAGCGTCTCGACAATCAGGCTTTCAGCCCGCACGAGTTCGGGATAGGCGGCGCCCATCTCCCGCACCAGCGCGGGAACCAGACGCCACATGATCGGTTCTTTGGCGCCAAGAAGCTGCGCATGGCGCATGGCACGGCGCATGATGCGGCGCAGGACGTAGCCGCGCCCCTCGTTGGACGGGTTCACGCCGTCAGCGACGAGGAATGCCGATGCGCGCAGGTGATCTGCAATGACTTGGTGGCTCACCTTGCGGGTGCCGTCAGCAGATACGCCGATTGCATCGACGGAGGCGCGAATCAGTGCCTTCATGAGGTCGATTTCGTAGTTCGACGTGACGCCCTGCATGATGGCGGCCATGCGCTCCAATCCCATGCCCGTATCGATAGACGGCTTGGGAAGGACGATACGATCGCCGGGCGATACCTGCTCGTATTGCATGAATACGAGGTTCCAGAATTCCAGGAACCGGTCGCCGTCTTCCTCGGGACTGCCGGGCGGCCCACCTGCAACGGTGTCGCCCTGATCGTAGAAGATCTCGGAACAGGGGCCGCAGGGACCCGTGTCGCCCATGGCCCAGAAGTTATCGGACGTGGGGATGCGGATGATCCGCTCGTCGGGAAAGCCCGCGATCTTCTTCCAGAGGTCGAAAGCCTGATCGTCGGTGTGGTAGACGGTGACCAGCAGGCGGTTGCGGTCGAGGCCGAATTCCTTGGTGATCAGGCGCCAGGCGAGATCAATGGCTTCTTCCTTGAAATAGTCGCCGAAAGAAAAATTTCCGAGCATTTCAAAGAATGTGTGGTGGCGAGCGGTGTAGCCGACATTGTCGAGATCGTTGTGCTTGCCGCCGGCGCGGACGCATTTTTGCGCGGATGTCGCCCGGCTATACGGGCGCTTCTCGATGCCCGTGAAGACGTTCTTGAACTGCACCATGCCCGCGTTGGTGAACATGAGCGTCGGATCGTTGCGGGGAACGAGCGGCGATGAGGCGACGACCTCGTGGCCGTTGCTGGCAAAGAAGTCGAGAAAGGCCGACCTGATTTCGTTGACGCCGCTCATTGCTGGAACTCGTTTCCCGTCGCGCCCCCGGCCTCCCGGAGTGCGCATGCCGGAACGCGAAGACGGTCTTCAGCGGTCCAGCCTTTCGATCCATGATGGACATTCGCTGGCCATGTACATAGGCGACGCGCAAAAATCCAGCCCTTGCGAGCCGCGCCCGTTCTAGCCGCAGCGCATAAGACTGTCGAGGGGCGCGCAGGGTGACACCGGGCCTGATTTTCAGGCGATACACCGGATAGGCGTGATGGAGGGAAGTCGGACGAACCCGGCCG
>JAQGKN010000501.1 GCA_028290085.1 Hyphomicrobiales bacterium | reverse complement strand
GTTGCGCGTCATGACCACCCGATAACGGCCGGTCGCATCGAGCAAGGCCTTCAAGGTGCGACTGAAGTCGAAGACAATGTCTTTCTCGATGGCGCCCGAGAGTCCTTGCGCGCCGCTATCGATTCCTCCGTGACCAGGGTCGAGGACGATCAGCGGGCGGAGTCCGGTGGGGTCGTCGGGCACCGCGGCTTCGGGCTGCACCAGGCGCGCGACCGGCTCGCTGCTCGCGGCGACGGCCGCCGCGGCGGCACTGCGGAACGAAGCCGCATCGGTTTCGGTCAGCGATATTGTGAGGAGATAATGTCCTTCCCGGCGCTGCAGCGACTGAACACTCACGATCTTCGCGGTGTGGGAGAGATCAATCACGATGCGTGATTTGCCCGGAGCGAAAAGACCGAAGCGGTAGGAGGAGATCAGGCCGGCCAATGTGACCGCCTTGCGTCCCCTCGCGGTTGCGGGCTTGGCCACCGGCGCGCCCGAGCGGGGGTCGATATCGAAATTTACCTGCGGCAGGTCAACGATTACGCGGTTTGGGTCCGACATGACGAAAGCCGTGGCCTGTACCGGGGCTGAAATGTCGAAAACGAGACGCGATGTGCCCGGCGCATCCTCGACATGGACGGAACTTGCCACCAGCGGAGCCGCATCGTCTTCGGCAGCAATCGCCCCTGAGGCGCCCACGCCCGCGAGAATCAGAACCGCGAGCGCACAGACGCGAAATACGCGCTCAGCTGCGCTGGCACGACCAGGAAGGCGGAAAGTAGAGAGAAACAAACCCATCTGGCTCATGAATCGCTGGGGCGCCACGAATGCGGAGACCATTCACCGGGAGCTATCATGACTAAGGTCCACACGGTTAATGGAAGGTTTCCATTCACCGGTTACTTATCTGAGACGTGACCGTTCAGCCACATAGTTTGGAAAACTTGCCAAACACGCAGGTGTACCGCTATGAAGAACAGGTCCCTGTCCGGGACCCGCGGCGCCAATGATTCCGGCGCTTCGCAACGGTCGTTCCGCCCCACCATCGACGCCTTCCTCGTGTGAGGTTTTCGCGTTCGGATCTGGTGGACAGGCATGAACCCGCTGGTTCCCCGGACCGGGGTGCTCGACTTCCGCTGGAAGCCGCTTCGTTTAGGTAAAGAATGATGGTCCGTCCCGCACAGGGTGAAAAGACGACCGCAAGTCGTCGAGATCAGGGGTCCGTGAGCAATCTCGGCCACGCTCGGCGCAGGCGTCCGTCCTATTCACCCTCCACGGTCACGGCAATTTCGGTTTGGGCGTATCTGGCGTCTCTCCAAGGCCTCGCGGCCTGTTTCCATTCCATTCGCGGCACGTTCCATCGTTCGGCAAAGCCCGGCGAGACGTATGCGCCCGTCTCTTCAACTTCCCTCATCTTCACGTCCCTGCCCTCGCCGGGCACGTCGTCCGCTGCCGCGCCACAGCGCGCTCGCTCCCGACGCCTCCGGATCCGGCCGGACGTGACCACAAGAGTCTCACATGGCCAACAAAATGCTCATCGATGCCACGCACCCGGAAGAAACCCGGGTGGTGGTGCTTCGCGGTAATCGCGTCGAGGAATTCGATTTCGAAGCCGCCAACCGCAAGCAACTTCGTGGAAACATCTATCTCGCCAAGGTGACGCGCGTAGAGCCGTCGCTTCAGGCCGCCTTCATCGAATACGGCGGCAACCGCCACGGCTTCCTCGCCTTCTCGGAAATACACCCGGATTACTACCAGATCCCCGTTGCCGACCGTCTCGCGCTTCTCGAAGAAGAGGCACGCCAGCATCGCGACGATGACGACGAAGAAGGCAAGCAGCGCCGCAGCCGCCGCCGCCAGCGGCCTGAAAAGCGCGCGCGCACCGAGGCCAGCGTCTCCGAAGTCGCCACCCTCGAAGACGGCGTCGAAACGCAGGTCGAGAGCAATCACGCCGATTCGTCTGACGACGAGCATCAGCCGGTAGAGAGCGCGTCCTCAGAGACCGGCAGTGATGTCGAAGAGCATGCTCCCGTCGCTGACGGGGAGCAGCAGCCTGCTCCCGAAGGAGAACACGCCGAGGGTGAGCACCATCATGAGGTGCTTGCCGTCGATCCGCAGGGCTATGCGACTGTCGAAGGCGATGACGAGCCCCACGACGAAAGCGGCGAGGCCTCTGCCGAATCCGAGGCGCGCGCGCCTCGCGAGTCGGACGACGATCATCACGACGACGAGGAACACGAAGAAGAGCACGTCGAGCACATCGGCGGCGACGCGATGGAAGAGCTGCCGAACCGCGGCGTGCGCCTGCGCCGGCAGTACAAGATCCAGGAAGTCATCAAGCGCCGCCAGGTGCTGCTGGTGCAGGTCGTCAAGGAAGAGCGCGGCAACAAGGGCGCGGCCCTGACCACCTATCTCTCGCTGGCCGGCCGCTATTCCGTGTTGATGCCCAACACCGCGCGCGGCGGCGGCATTTCCCGCAAGATCACCGATGCGGCTGACCGCAAGCGTCTCAAGGCCGTCGCTGGCGAGCTGGAAGTGCCCGAGGGCATGGGCGTTATCCTGCGCACGGCCGGTGCCTCGCGCACCAAGCCCGAAATCAAGCGCGACTTCGAATATCTCCTGCGGATGTGGGAAACGGTTCGCGAGCTTACGCTGAAGTCCTCCGCGCCCAACCTCGTCTACGAGGAAGGTTCGCTCATCAAGCGCGCCATCCGCGATCTCTACAACAAGGACATCGACGAAGTTACGGTCGCCGGTGAAGAGGGCTATCGCGAGGCCAAGGAATTCATGCGCATGCTCATGCCGAGCCATGCCAAGAATGTGCAGCCCTATCGCGATCCGCAGCCGATCTTTGCCAAGGCGGGTGCCGAGGCGCAGCTCGACGCGATGTTCTCGAACCATGTCACGCTGAAGTCGGGCGGCTATATCGTCATCAATCAGACGGAAGCGCTTGTCGCCATCGACGTAAACTCGGGCCGTTCGACCCGCGAGCACAATATCGAAGACACCGCTGTTCGCACCAACCTCGAGGCGGCGGACGAAGTCGCCCGTCAGTTGCGCCTGCGCGATCTCGCCGGTCTCATCGTGGTCGATTTCATCGACATGGAAGAGAACCGCAACAATCGTTCGGTGGAACGCCGCATCAAGGACGCGCTGAAGAACGATCGCGCGCGCATCCAGGTCGGCCGCATCTCGCATTTCGGCCTTCTCGAAATGTCGCGCCAGCGCATCCGCACAGGCGTGCTGGAAGGCTCGACAGTCGTCTGCGCCCATTGCGCAGGCGCGGGCATGGTGCGCGGCACGTCGTCCATCGCGCTGCATGTCATGCGCGTGCTTGAAGACGCGCTTATCAAGTCCTCGATGCACAACATCACCGTGCGCACCCGCACGGAGGTCGCCCTCTACATCCTCAACCAGAAGCGCACCCACCTGCGTTCGCTGGAAGAGCGGTTCGGCGTGGTCATCACGGTCGAGTCCGACGACACGCTGACGGGCATGACCTATCACGCGCTGGAGCGCGGCGAGCTGGCCTCGCCCCCCGTCGGGTTCGAGAAGAAAGAAATGGTGCGGATTGATTCCGTGCCGATCGCCGACGAGGAATTCGAGCCCGAGGTCGTGGAAGAAGAGGACGAGGAGGCGCAAGCTGCTCCCGTTCCCGCGCGCCGCGAAGGCGAGCGCGGACGCCAGCAGCAGGCCAGCGAGCGCAACGCGCCCCGTCCTGAGATCG
>JAQGKN010000424.1 GCA_028290085.1 Hyphomicrobiales bacterium | reverse complement strand
GCGTCAGTTCCTTTTCCTGCCGTCCATGACTCATCGGAATATTTTGAGCCGGTTTACCCTGCGATGCCGTGTTGCCGTGTAAGCGCGAGAGATCGACGCCGCTGGCCCAGGGCGCCGCGCAGCCCAGCCACGCCGCCACTTCGAGCCCAGAGCGGAGACCGTCCTCGTGGAAGCCGTGGCCGGTCCACGCGCCGCAAAACCATGTGCGCTGCGTGCCCTGGATCTGGTCGAGCTGCTTGCGAGCGGCAAGCGCGGGGGCGTCGAATTGCGGGTGATTGTAGGAGAAACGCCCGAAGGTCAGCTCGGGACGCGGCTCGAAGGGCGGGTTGAGAGTCACGAAGAGCGGCATGTCCTTGTCGATGCCCTGCAGGTAGTTCATCCAATAGCTGACGGCGCATAGCCGGTCGGCGTCATTGCCCTCACGCAGGAAATTCCACGCGGCCCACGCCGCCTTGCGCTTGGGCATCAGCGCGGGGTCGCGATGCAGCCAAACGTCGTTTGCCTGATAATCGCAGGCCGACAGTATCGCGCGCTCCCGGGGCGAGGCGTCCGACAGCATGGCGAGCGAGTCCGGTGCGTGCGCAGCCAGGATCACATGGTCGAAACGCTCGACACCGCCCTTGTCATCGCGGATCTCGACACCGTCCGCGTCACGCGAGATCCCCACGACGCTGGTGTCGAGTCGCAGCGAGGGCTCGAACAACGCCGTGAGCTTGCGCACATAGCTGCGGCTGCCGCCGGTCACCGTGCGCCATTGCGGGCGGTCCCATTGCAGAAGACAGTGATTGTCGAAGAACTCGATGAAGCTGGTCGCGGGGAATTCCAGCATTTTCTTCGGCGAGGTGGACCAGATGGCCGCGCCCATCGGCACAAGATAATCGTCGCGCAGGCGCTGCGAAAACCCGTGCCGCGTCAGATAATCTGCCAGCGATCCTTCGCCCACCGTGTTGCCGCGCGAATCCGCGATGGCGCGCTTCTGAAAGCGCACGATCTCGGCCAGCATCAGCAGGTAGGAGGGCGAGAAGAGATTGCTGCGCTGCGCGAACAGGCCACCGACGACGCCCGTCCCGTCGCGGCCGCACCATTCGAAGCGGCCGCGATCTACCGAGACCGAGAAGCTCATGTTCGAGGCTTGCGTGGCGACGCCCAGATAATCGAACATGGCAGTGAGGTTCGGGTAATTCAGCTCGTTGTAGACGATGAAGCCGGTATCCACCGAAACGGGTGTGCCCGCATAGTCGATGTCCACGGTCGCTGAATGGCCGCCTGCGCGGCTGTCGCGCTCATAGACGACGATCTCGTTGAGATTGGTCGCCTGCGATGACGCGAGGGCCGCGGCATTGCCCGCGATGCCTGTTCCTACAATGGCAATTCTCATCAGACAGTCCATTCGAGAAGAGAGACAGCGCTAGGCCGTGTCCGTTTTTGTCGAGGACAGGGCCGCAAGCGCGCGGTCACGCGCGCGCGAATGATCGATGATGGGACGGGGATAATTTCCATCCAGCATGACACCCGCGCGGCGAAGCACGTCGGCGGGAGCAAGCCAGGGTTCGTGGATCCATGTATCGGGCAGTCCGGCGAGTTCTTTCACGAAGCTACGGACGTAGACGCCCGACGGATCGAATTTTTTGGCTTGTAACGTCGGATTGAACACGCGGAAATAAGGTGCGGCATCGGCGCCCGAGCCAGCGACCCATTGCCAGCTCGCGGGATTGCTGGCGGGATCGGCATCGCAGAGCGTGTTCCAAAACCATTCCTCGCCGACACGCCAGTCGACCAGCAGATCCTTCACAAGAAAGGAGGCCACGATCATGCGCACGCGGTTGTGCATGATGCCGGTCTGCCAGAGTTCGCGCATGCCCGCGTCCACAAGTGGGTAGCCGGTGCGCCCGTGCTTCCAGGCGTCGAGCGCCTCGGGTTCCGGCTCGCGCCATGGGAAGGCTTCGAACTTGCGCTGGAAATTGGCGCGCGCGAGATCGGGCACGTAGTAGAGCAGGTGGTAGGAAAACTCCCGCCAGCCGATTTCCGTCAGAAACTTTTCCGCATCTCGCGCGGGCGCCGAGCCAGCCTGTTCGGCGTGGCGCACAGCGTGAAAGATCTGGCGCGGCGAGATTTCGCCGAAGCGCAGGAAGGGTGAGAGCGCTGATGTCGCAGCCACGTCTGGCCGGTCACGATGGCCTGCGTAACGCGATACCCGCTCGTCGAGGAACATGCCCAGCTGCTGCATTGCGCCATGCTCGCCCGGCGTCCACGTTTCCCGAAGGCCGGTGGACCAGTCGGGCTTCTTGGGCAGGAGGTTCAGGCTTTCGAGATCGACACGTTGCGGGGCTCCGTCTGGCCAGGCTGCGGGCTCGATGCTTTTGGGCGCGGGCAAGGGGCGGGTGGGATCGGGAAGTGCCCGCAAGGCGCGCCAGAAGGGCGTGAAGACACGGAAGAAGGTTCCAGCCTTTGTCTGGACCTCCCAGGGCTCGCGGAGCAGCTGGCCGTTGAAGCTACGGACGGCGACGCCTGCATCCGAAAGCCCTGATTTGGCGCGGCGGTCGATCTCGATCTCGGCGGAGCCGTAGCGGCGGGTCCAGAACACCCCGGAGGCGCGCGACGCTGTGGCCACCGTGGCCAGTGTCTCGGCTCCCGGGCCGCGCAGGATATCAAGGCGCCCGCCGAGCTTTTCCAGCGACGCTCCAAGGGTTGCTAGCGAATGATGCAGCCACCAGCGCGAGGCGCCGCCGAGCGGGCGGATGGCCGGGCTTTCTTCATCAAAGACATAGAGGCAGAGCACGGGAACGTCCGCCGACACTGCCGCCGAGACGGCTGGCTGGTCGCTGAGGCGAAGATCGTCGCGGAACCAGACGATCACGGGCTCATTTTTCGAGTTCTTGGACATGCTGCGAATTCTATCCTGACGTCGCGGCACTCGACCGCACGGGAATGTACGGTGTCCGACGCCATGCGGATTAAAGACGCTGGGCGTAACGCCCTTCCGGGGCCCGGGTGGCGAGTTGACGGGGTCGCCCTTCTCGATCACAAATCACTGACAATGCGTTCGATGCGTGGTGCCTGCCGAGCGACGGCACGCTTCCTGCCAGGCGTGGTAAATCCGAAATTCCGCGCCCGGGGCGGCAGGAGAGCGACGTATGATCAGCGACGGGCGGCGTGATTATTATGCCGGCACATTGATGATTCTGATTGGGGTGGGGGCGGCTTATCTGGGCTCGACCTACCAAGTGGGGACGCTGACCCGCATGGGGCCCGGATATTTCCCCCTGGTCCTCGGCGTCCTCCTGACCTTTCTCGGTATTCTCATCGCGCTTTCTGCGCGACGGAGCGCGGCCGAGGAACCTGCAGGCCTCATAGAAAGCTTGCATTCGGTTCCCGCACATCCGGATTGGCGCGGCTGGTCCTGCGTCATCGGCAGCGTCGTGTCGTTCATTGTGCTGGCCGAATATGCCGGTCTACTGCCCGCGACCTTTGCTTGTGTCTTCATCGGCGCCATGGGTGACCGTACGGCGACGCTGAAGGTTTCGGCGCTGCTGGCTTCTGGCATCAGCGTCTTCGCCCTCGTGCTCTTTGCATACATCCTGCATGTGCAGATTCCGATCGTCAGGGGCTTCTGAACATGCTCACGGGTTTTGATGGACTGATGCATGGCTTCGGCATCGCGCTGGAGCCACACAATATCCTTTGGTGCTTCGTCGGCGTGATGGTCGGCAATCTGGTTGGCGTGCTGCCGGGCATGGGCGTCTTGTCGGCTATTTCGATTTTGCTGCCGCTGACCTTCAGCCTGGATCCGATCCCCGCCATCCTGATGCTCTCGGGCATCTATTACGGTGCGCAATATGGCGGCGCGATTTGCTCGATCCTGCTGAACCTGCCGTGTCACCCGCCACACGCTGTTACATGCCTAGACGGCTTCCCCATGACCCAGCAGGGGCGTGGCGGCGCGGCGCTGGGCATCACCATGATGGGTTCGATGTTCGGTGCTGCCTTCGGCATCACGCAGATGGTGTTTTTCGCGACCTATGTCGCCAAGATCGCTTTCATGTTCGGCGCGCCCGAGGTCTGCGCGCTGATGCTGCTCGGCTTGCTCGCGGGCTCGACGCTGGCGAAGGGGTCGCCATTGAAAGGCGTCGCCATGACGATCTTCGGGCTCCTGCTCGGCATAGCGGGGACGGATTTCAACACGGGCGTGGACCGGTTCACCTTCGGCATTCCAGATCTATCCGACGGCGTGGAACTGGTGGCGCTATCGCTGGGGCTATTCGGCATCGGCGAATTCCTGCGCAGCGTCAACAATACGGCACCGATCAACCTCGTCTATGCCAAGCTCCGGGTGCGCGACATGCGCCCGACGCGCGACGACATGAAGAAAGCGGCCATGCCGATCCTGCGCGGCACGCTGATCGGCAGCCTGTGCTCCTGCATTCCGGGAGCAGGGCCGACCATCGCATCCTTCGTCGCCTATGCGGCCGAGAAGAAGATATCCAAGACGCCGGAGCGATTCGGCCATGGCGCCATCGAAGGCGTGGCGGCACCGGAGGCCTCGACGCATTCCTCCGTCCAAGGCGACTTCATTCCGACCATGAGCCTGGGCATCCCGGGCGATGCGGTGATGGCGCTGATTCTGGGCGCGCTCATCATCCACGGGATCCAGCCCGGGCCGCGACTCATCGTCGAACATCCCGATCTGTTCTGGGGGCTGATCGCCAGCTTCTGGGTCGGCAACCTCATGCTCATTTTCCTCAATGTGCCAATGATCGGCATCTGGGTGAAAATGCTAATGGTGCCCTACAAATATCTGTTCCCGAGCGCGCTGTTCTTCATCTGCATCGGCGTTTTCGCCGCGCGTAACTCACTGTTCGACGTGGGCACAACGCTCGCCATCGGCGCCTTTGCCTATGTGTTGCTGCTGTTGAAGTTCGAGCCCGCGCCGATTCTGCTCGGCTTCGTGCTGGGGCCGCGGTTCGAGGAGAACCTGCGCCGCGCCCTCATCATCTCGCGCGGCGACCTGATGACATTTCTTGAGCATCCGATCTCGGCCGTGTTCATCGGGCTGTCGGTGCTGCTGATCGCAGCGCAGATCTATGTGCGACTGAGGAAGAAGCGGCAGAAGCTCGTGCCTGACGCAGTGGTCGTGCAGGAGGGCGCTGCTTGATGGTTTTCGAAACTCGGAACATGCCCCGCAATTTTGAGCCGAGCATGTCTCGAGTTTCGAGCGTGGATGCATAGGAGAGGATTCGTCGCCCTCGATGGAATTCGGGGTGTTGCCGCGCTCG
>JAQGKN010000483.1 GCA_028290085.1 Hyphomicrobiales bacterium | reverse complement strand
GATCTAGTCCATCTTCATCAGGCGGCGTGACAAGCTCGGATGGACGTAATTTGCGTGATAATGCGTGGCTGCGCCGACGTCGCTGACGTAGGTCTTGCCGTCGAGCACGTCGCGGGCGATGCGCTGGGCGACGCTCCAGGGCTCCGGCTCGGTGATCTTCAGCGCCTTGCCCTCGCAGGCGAAGGAGAACTGGCAGGCCTTGTAGCGGTGACGGTTCTGGAACACGACCCCGCACACGCTTGGCGGATAGAGCCCGCTCGACACGCGGTTCAGCACCACTTGCGCCACCGCCGCCTGGCCTTCTTCGGGCTCGCTGCGGGCTTCGAAATAGATGGCCTGCGCGAGGCAATGCTCTTCGCTGCCGACCTTGTTCTGATCGATCAGCGCCGCGTAGTCCGGACGGTTGCCGCGCGGCACGATTGTCGCGTTGGGAGCGGGCGTGAGCGCCGCGCTCTGCACTGCGCCGGTGCGCGGTGCTTCGCCGTCAGCCATGGCATCGATGGGTGTCATCTCATTGGGCGCGGGCGTCGCGGAGGCGAGTGCGACCGCGCGCGGCACGCCGGGCGTGGCGCCATCGAAGACGCGTTCGCTGGAGCCCAGTCCCGTGCGCAGGCTCGGCATCGTGGGGACGGAGGGCGTCTGCACAGGTGAGGAATCGGCCGTGGCCGGGCTCGTAACGGAGGAAGTCTCTGCTGGCAGTTCGAAGGCGGCAACCGAGTCGGGGCCCGGTGCCGGGCCGTCTGCCGGAGCGAAACCGTCGAAGGCCAGTGCGCCGCGTGGCGACAGCAGCAATTCGCTGGCTCGGTAGGCCTCGATGCCACCGCGCTTGCGCAGGCTTGCATCAAACGTCGGGCGCAGGCCAACGACCGGATCGGTACGATGGCTGCGATCGACGCTCGGAAAATCGCGGACGCCCTTCTTCAGCGAAACCTGCGGATCGATCTCATCGGGACGCGCCAGAAACTCGGAGGCGTCGCCGATGGTCAGCGAGGCGAGACGCGTGCGGCCAGTGGCGGGATCGCGCATGCCGAAGGCTGCACGGACGTTCGAAATTGACGGGATGAGATCGACGGGCGCCTCGGCGCGGCGGACGACAAGTGGGGCGACGCTGGCGCCAATCGACGAATCCTGGCCGGCATCGGCCGTGAAAGACACGACGAGTCCCATGCCCAGGCACCAGGGAGCGACGACGCCCAAGGCCCATCCGATGTGCGACCGACCCATACGCAACCCACACTCGAACTCGAGGGAACGCTCTGGGATCTCGCCGGCGGTGGCACACTCGCCACGGCAGAAGCTCAATCCCGCTCGGTTCCATTTATCGTTGGGTAAGCTTGAGGACCCGTTACCGCAGCGCAGCGGGGCCGCGTGTCAAAACGGGACGTCGCGGGCAGAGCCTCACGCGACGGGGTGCACCTGTCCAAACAGGAAGGTGATGAGCAGGTAGAGAATTACACCCGAGAAAAACCCGCCGAAGCGCGCTGGCATGGTGAGCGGAATGAGCCGCTCACTCCGCATCACGCGCATCAGCCCGACATCGGCGATGAGGGAAATCACCAGCAACACCGTGAAGGGCGTCGTGAAGCCGCCCTTCCCCAATGCGGGATAAGCGAGCACGAGCGCGCCGACGACAACGCCCGCGACGCTCATCACGCCGAGATAGATGTTGCGAGCCGACATCATGCGGTGGATGCGGCCTTCTTGCCGAGCGCCGCCTGCGCTGCCGCCAGGCGAGCAATCGGCAAACGGAAGGGCGAGCAGGACACGTAGTCGAGACCGGTGCGCTCGCAGAAGGCGATCGAGGCGGGATCGCCGCCGTGTTCGCCGCAGATGCCGAGCTTGATGTCAGGCCGAGTGGCGCGACCACGCTCTGCGGCGATGCGCACCAGTTCGCCCACCCCTTCCTGATCCAGCGTCACGAAGGGATCGGCCGGAAGGATGCCCTTGGCTGTGTAGGGGCCGAGGAACGAGGCAGCGTCGTCGCGCGAAATGCCGAGCGCCGTCTGGGTCAGATCGTTGGTGCCGAAGGAGAAGAACTCCGCCGTCTTGGCGATCTCTCCCGCGAGCAGGGCGGCGCGCGGCAGCTCGATCATCGTGCCGACCTGATAGGGCACGGTGATGCCGCTTTCCGTCGCGACGGCTTCCGCCATGGCAACGATGCGCGCCTTGGTGAGATCGAGTTCCGCGCGCGTCATGACGAGCGGCACCATGATTTCGGCAGTGACCGGCTGGCCGGTTTTCTTGCCTGCTGCGACAGCGCCTTCGAAGATGGCGCGCGCCTGCATTTCCGCGATTTCCGGATAGGCGATGGCGATGCGCACACCACGGAAGCCGAGCATCGGGTTGAACTCGTGCAACTCAGCCGCGCGGCGCTTGAGTTTCACGGGATCGGCGCCCATCGAGGCCGCGACTTCCGCGATCTCTTCGTCAGTGTGCGGCAGGAACTCGTGCAGCGGTGGATCGAGCAGGCGAATCGTCACCGGCAGCCCCTGCATGATCTCGAACAACGCGGCGAAATCGTCGCGCTGCATCGGCAGCAGTTTCGCCAGCGCGGCGCGTCGGCCCTTCTCGTCGTCGGCGAGAATCATCTCGCGTACCGCCACAATGCGGTCGCCCTCGAAGAACATGTGCGCGGTGCGGCAGAGACCGATGCCGTCGGCCCCAAAGCTGCGCGCGACACGCGCATCGGCGGGTGTTTCAGCATTGGTGCGCACTTTCATGCGCCGCACCTTGTCGGCCCAGACCATGAGCGTCGCGAATTCGCCCGACAGTTCGGGTTGCAGCATGTCGACAGAGCCTTCGAGCACCTGCCCCGTCGAGCCATCCACGGTGATCGTGTCGCCCTTCTTCAGGACCCGGCCCATCGCGGTCAGCGTCTGCGCTGCATAGTCGACGCGGATCTGGCCCGCGCCGGAGACGCAGGGCTTGCCCATGCCGCGCGCAACGACCGCCGCATGCGAGGTCATGCCGCCACGCGTCGTCAGAATGCCGGCGGCCGCGTGCATGCCGTGAATGTCTTCCGGGCTCGTTTCGATGCGCACGAGGATGACGCTGTGGCCCGCTGCCTTGAGGTGCTCGGCCTCGTCCGACGAGAACACGATCTCGCCCGAGGCTGCGCCCGGCGATGCCGGCAGGCCGGTTGCGATAATCTTGCGCTCGGCCTTGGGATCGATGGTGGGGTGCAGCAATTGATCGAGTGCCGCCGGATCGACGCGCAGGATCGCTTCTTCCTGGGTGATGAGGCCGTCTGCCGCCATCTCGACGGCGATGCGCAGAGCGGCCTTGGCCGTGCGCTTGCCGCCACGCGTCTGGAGCATCCAGAGTTTGCCGCGCTCAACCGTGAATTCGAGATCCTGCATGTCGCGGTAATGCTGCTCGAGCAGCTGCGTCACGCGCACGAATTCCGCATAGACCTCCGGCAGCACCGTCTCCAGCGACGGCTTGTCGGAATGAGCTGCGATTCGGGCGGCTTCGGTGATGTTTTGCGGGGTGCGAATGCCCGCCACCACGTCCTCACCCTGCGCATTGACGAGGAACTCGCCGTAAAGCTCGCGTTCGCCCGTGGAGGGGTTGCGCGTGAAGGCAACGCCGGTGGCCGACGTCTCGCCCATGTTGCCGAAAACCATGGCCTGGACGTTGACCGCCGTGCCCCAGCTCGCCGGAATGTCGTTGAGGCGGCGATAGGTGATCGCGCGCTGGTTCATCCATGAGCCGAAGACGGCGCCGATGGCGCCCCACAATTGTTCCTGCGGATCCTGCGGGAAGGGCTTGCCGGTCACATCTTCGACCTTGGCCTTGTAGTCGACGATGATCTTGCGCCAATCGGCCGCATCCAGATCCGTGTCGAGCATGAAGCTTCGGCTGTCCTTGTACTCCTCGAGGATTTCCTCGAACTCATGATGGCCGACGTCGAGCACGACGATCGCGTACATCTGGATGAAGCGGCGATAGGAATCGTAGGCGAAGCGCTCGTCTCCAGCGCTTTTGGCTACAGCATCGACGGTGTCGTCGTTGAGCCCGAGGTTGAGGACCGTGTCCATCATGCCCGGCATGGAGGCGCGAGCGCCTGAGCGCACCGAGACCAGCAGCGGGTTGGCAGGATCGCCGAAGGCCCGACCGGTGATTTTGCCGATGTGCGCCAGCGCATC
>JAQGKN010000465.1 GCA_028290085.1 Hyphomicrobiales bacterium | reverse complement strand
GTGACCCCTACGATGTCAACGTAGTGCTCTACCGCTGAGCTACGCGCTGTCTGGAGACCGCGGCTCTGTTATTTCTCCACAGGCGGACGTTATTAAACGCGCGCGCTCAGGCCAAAAATGCGAGTGCCCGCTATATCGACAGCTTCTACAACCCCATCCGGCGGCACTCGGCGCTCTACTTCCGCAGCCCGGCACAGTTCGAAAAGCAGGCCGCATGCGACCGCGATGCACCTCAAGCTCCCGAAATCCTGCGAGTGGTTTGTTACAGATTGGCGCGAGATGCGGGCGCACCAACAAACGGAGCCAGCGTCGTCGGCATCACCCACATTCGGCTGCCGAGAGCCGCGTTCGATTCGGGGACTGAACTGCGGACCTGCTACCGGCCGAGCCAAAATAACCCTGTATTAACAGAGGTCTTTGAAGTGTAGTTGGCGGATGCAGAGGGAATTCAGACTCCACACCGACGGATGGGCACGCGACGGGCGGCCATGAGCCGCGACGAACCCTCTCCCCGCTGGCCTCCGGCCCAGAGCGGGGTTGCCTCGGTGGCAGCAGGCCGTTGCCGATCGAGCCAACGAGGGTTCCCATGTCCCACCAAATCCAGACTACCGCGAGCAAGCCGCTCCGCGCGAAGCTCACCGGCGCGCAACGCGCCCTGTTGAGCGCCGCCTATCAACGCGAAGACCGGCTGGTCGCCCTGGGCGACGACAGTGGCGCGTCGCGGAACAAAACAGTGACCGCCCTCCTGCGACGCGGGCTGCTCGCCGAAGTGCCGGCGCGGGCGAACCAGCCGTTCTGGCGCCGCGATGATGAGAACAGATTGATCGGCGCGGTGATTACACAAGCCGGGCTCGCAGCCTTGAAGATCGCTCACGTTGCGATTGTGGCCGAACAGCCTAAGGGGGTCGAAGAACAAACGATCCCGATGGCTGATGACCACGCGGGCGATCAGCCTTCGCCACTCGCCTGCAGGCCGGGAACGAAGCGCGCTTTGATCATCGAACTTCTTCGCAGAAGCGACGGCGCGTCGCTCGACGAACTGGTCGCCGCGACTGGCTGGCTTCCCCACACGTCACGCGCCGCCCTCACCGGCTTGCGCCACAAGGGGCTTGTCCTCGAAAAAAGCCTGCGTCCAGATGGCAAGTCGATCTACCGGATCGCCAGCGCGGCGAGCGAAGACCGGCGTGCCGCTTGATGCCGCGCGATTACCCTGCGGCCATCGAGGACGAGATCGGGCAATTGCGCGGTCTCGACCTCGAAAGTCTGCGCGCCCGCTGGCGGACCCTGACCGGCCGCCGGGTCGCCGCGCATGTCCCCAAAAGCCTGCTCTTGCGCATGCTCGCCTATCGCATGCAGGCCAATCTGTTCGGGGATCTCGATGCTGCCACGATCCGCTTTCTCGATCGTGTCGCCACCGACCGCAGCTTGCAGGGCACCGGCAGCCTGCCCCAGCCCGACAGCGACCGCGTGCGGGCCGGCGCCCTGCTGGTGCGAGAATGGGAGGGCGTCAGCCATCGCGTGACGGCGCTGGCGGAGGGTTACGCGTGGAATGGCACGACCTATCGCAGCCTGTCGGAGGTCGCGCGCGCCATCACCGGCACGCGCTGGAACGGGCCCCGCTTTTTTGGTCTTCGGGATCGAGCGTCCCGCTCATGAAGAAAAAGATCGCCCCCCAAACCTTCCGCTGCGCGATCTACACCCGGGTCTCGACCGACGACGGCCTGGATCAGGACTTCAACTCGCTCGATGCGCAACGCGAAGCGGCAGAGGCCTATGTGAAAAGCCAGGCCAACGAGGGCTGGCGGCTGATCCGGGAAAGCTTCGACGACGGCGGCTTTTCCGGCGGTTCGATGGCCCGGCCGGCCTTGCAGCGGTTGCTCGAGGTGATCCGGTCGGGACATGTCGACACGATCGTCGTCTACAAGGTCGATCGTCTGACCCGGTCGCTTGCCGACTTCGCCAAGCTGGTCGAACTGTTCGAAGAACACAACGTCACCTTCATATCCGTGACGCAGTCCTTCAACACCACGACCAGCATGGGCCGCCTGACGCTCAACATGCTGCTCTCGTTCGCGCAGTTCGAGCGCGAGGTGACGAGCGAGCGCATCCGCGACAAGATCGCGGCGACGAAGAAGCGCGGCATCTGGGTCGGTGGGGTGATACCGTTGGGTTACCGGGTGCAGAAGCGCAAGCTCCTGATCGACGCGGCCGAAGCCGGCATCATCCGGCTGATCTTCGAGCGCTATCTCAATGTCGGATCCTTGCCATCGCTCCAGGCCGAACTGCGCCAGCGTGGAATCGTCACCCGTCAACGAACATTGACGACCGGCCGGACCATCGGCGGCATTGCGCTCACCAACGGTCCGCTCGCGCATCTGCTCCGCAACCGGGTCTACATCGGTGAGATCAATCACAAAGGTGCGAGTTATCCCGGCGAGCATGAAGCAATCATCACGACGGAGCTCTTCGAGGCGGTGCAGCACAGGCTCACAAGCAATCTGAATGGCCGCCGGGCGCAGCGCGTTGCGTCGGGCGCTCTGCTGCTGGGCAAAATCTATGATGACCGCGGTCATCGCATGACACCGAGTGCGGCGAAGAAAGGCGCTCGGCGCTATCGCTATTACATCTCCTGCCTGCTGGCCCAGGGGCGCGCAGCGGAAGCTGGATCTGTGACGCGCGTGGCGGCCCCGGAGATCGAGACGATTGTCATCGCGGCGCTGCGGGCGCGCTTTGG
>JAQGKN010000442.1 GCA_028290085.1 Hyphomicrobiales bacterium | reverse complement strand
GCGTGGTGGTTGTTGTGCCAGCCCTCACCCATGGTCATCAAGGCGAGCGCCCAGTTGTTGCGGGAATCGTCGCCCGTGACATAGCGTTTGCGCCCATGCACATGAGCCAGCGAATTGATGCAGAAGGTTCCGTGGTAGACCGCGACCGTGCTCCAGAAGAAGCCGACCACAAGGCCGGACCAGCCCGCGATAGCGAAGCACAGGAGCGCCAGCACGACGGCGGGCACGACTTCATATTTGTGCAGCCACATCAATTCGGGATAGCGCGCGAAATCCTCGATCTTGACGAGATCGGTCGAGTCGTTGCGCTTCGCGAAGATCCAGCCGACATGCGAGTAGAAGAAACCGCTCTGGCGCGGTGAATGCACATCGTTGGGCATGTCGGAAAACAGATGGTGGTGGCGGTGCTTGGCACCCCACCACAGCACGCTTTTCTGCGCCGTACTCTGGGCGAGCCAGGCGAGGGCGAACTGGAATGCGCGACCCGTCTTGTAGGTGCGATGGGAAAAATAGCGATGGTAGCCAGCGCCGATCCCGAACATGCGTAGCCAATAGAGGCCGATGCCCAGCGCCGCCGCTTGCCAGGTGATCCCGGTCCAGATGGCCGCGAAACAGGCGAGATGGGCCGCCACGAAGGGCACGGCCTGCGGGTAGATGATGTCGTCATGCGCCGGGGCCTGGGCGGCCTCGAGGTCGTGGGGTTCAGTCACTTGGACAATCCTGTGGTTGCGCGCCGACGCGCGTCGATCCCTGCGAAGATCCAATCAGAAACGCTCATGCACTGTGATGATGCTGATCAAAGCCGAGATCGAGGCGCTGTGCGCCACGAACCGTCAGCCGCCTTGATCCGCGCGATGGAAACGCGATCCGGGGCCGCAACCTGATCTTTGCCAGCCACACCCTGCCGTTACAATTCCGGCGAATTGAGGACGCAGCTTTGCAGGGAGGATGCCGCAAGCTGGCGGGGGAGGCAATAGCTTGGCTTCACTCAGCGGCCGGAAGCTCTGGTGTTGGGACAGACGCCGCTCTCGCGCCCGCGCTCAGCGCGTTGAAGAACCGGCGACCGGGCGCTTCGATCACGCCGTATGTGGCGAATGACACGAGGACGACGACCGCGAGATAGGCAAGTGAAGCCACGTCATTCGCCAGCGGCGCGGAGAGGCTGACGATCCGGCCCGCTTCATCGAGACGGCTGAGAACGCCGCCGCCGAGGCGTCCATCGACCACAGCGACCAACTTTTCAAGGATCAAGGCGACAAACAGAGCGACCATGTAGATCGAATAGGACAATTCACCCAGACGCAGAAAGGGGCGGGATCGAAGCCCGCGCGAGACCGCGCCACCCTCAAAAGCGAAGACGAAGACGACGGCTGCAAACACCAGGGGTGCCGCGAAGGACGCGGCCGAATGCCCGGCGAGCCAGACGAATGCGAGCGCCAGCACGACCGCGAGCCCCTCGACAGCCGTGAAACTCCTGACTGACATTGCAACGGATGCTTTTGCGCCGAGCCATGCGAAATAGGTCAGGCACCCCACGAAGAAACCAGCGAGACAACGCGCAAGGCCGAAATTGAAAGTCACATCCATGCCACTGCCCGATGTCCCGACGACCACGACGAGGGCCACTGCGGCCAGCACGGCTGCTGCGCGTTTGAAGGCGGGGCGAAACGAAAGACAAAGCGCTCCGAAAACCAGATAGGTCCAGAATTCCGCGGAAATCGACCAGCTCGGATGATTCCAGTTGTTTGGCCCGAAGCCGAGCGTTGTGAACAAGCCGAGTTCTGGAAGGAGGGAGACAGGATCGCGCAGGCCCGTGAAAGGAAGCGGCGCGCCCGGTACCCTGGGGGCAATCGCGCGGACAGTTTCATAGCCGAGAAACAGCAGGAACATGAAGGCGTGCAATGGCCACAGCCGACCAAAACGGCGGATCACGAAGGTCCGCATGGAGGCGGCATCTTTCACCTTCGCAAAATAGGCATGTGCGATGACAAAGCCCGAGAGCACGAAAAAGAAATCGACGAACAGGTACGAATTCGCCACCAGAGGCGACGCATAGATCAGCCCGTCCGCCGGAAACCTCGACAAGGCAACCGTCAAGGCCGCGAGTCCGCGCCAGGAATCGAGAACTGAGAAGCGCATGGGCGGGTGTGGGATCCGTTTCGACCTGCACCCATAAAACCGTGAAAAGATTAAAACTCTGGGCAGCGAACCCCGCGACTGCCACGCGCGTTTGCGAAGGTGAAGCTCGCTCAATGAGGCTGCCTTGACCGATCAGCGTAAAACAATCGGTGTGGTCGTCACCCGCCGTCACTTGTCTGGTCCATGGGCCACCGAAAGTTGGCTGCCGGATTCGGTGCTTCCTGCCGTGCCTGAGATCGCTGAATGGACGCAACTCAACGCGTCTGCAGAGGGCGAGAGCTTCTATGCGGGCGCTGCCGAGATCGAGCTTTTCGCCGGACAGACCGGGCATTATCGCGACAACCTCGTGTCAGGCCGCCCGTCGCTGTGGATCGCGCTGCGACCGGCGGATGAACGCTTCGAGATCGCGCGCGTGACGGCCGATCCTTACGAGGGGGAATCCATGGCGGAAGGCATCGGCGAAATCGTGGAGGCGGTGCCAATGCCGGCATCAGTTCAGGAGTTCGTCGCCGCCTTCGTCGAGCAGTTCCATGTCGAGCGCCCCTTCATCAAGCGCAAGCGCGACCGCGTTGGAAATCGGGAGTCCGGCGGTCCCTCGCGCATGCGCGGTTGAGGGGGCTTTCGCGGATCTATTTTGTCGTTCGTACGTTTACCGCCGCACGTGTGTGTGGAGACGTAGCTATGCAATCAGTTCGCTCGAAGCTCGATAGGCGCGGTTTCCTCCGTGCATTGACGACAGCTTCCGGAGCCGTGGGGGCAGGGGTTGCTTTGGTGCCGGTCACGACCGTCGAAGCTGAGGCCTACGACCCGGGCCCAGACGAGACGAGAGCGCGCTACAGACTCACCGACGATGTGAAGGCCTTCTATCGGACCAACGGCTAC
>JAQGKN010000420.1 GCA_028290085.1 Hyphomicrobiales bacterium | reverse complement strand
GGTGCCGCGCTTGTTTTGACTCAGGGGCTCGCGCGGTTGGGGGAGGGCGCGAGCTGGATGGCGCTTGGCGCTGTTATGCTCGGTGCCGGCATCTGGCTCGACCGCGGGCTCGCCGCGCGCGGGGCAGTCGCGAGGGATGTGCCTACGCCTCGCGCCGAAAGTCCGCTTCTCGCGCGCGTGCTTCCGATGGCGGGGCTCGCCGTGCTCTTTGCCTTTCCGCTCGTCATGCTCGCCTTGCTCGGCGCTTCGGGATCGCTGAAGTGGATCAACAATTACGGGATCCAGATCCTGATCTTCGTGATGCTGGGATGGGGGCTGAATATTGTGGTCGGCCTCGCGGGGCTGCTCGATCTCGGCTATGTCGCGTTTTACGCGGTGGGCGCGTACGCCTATGCGCTTCTGTCGACGCAATACGGCCTGTCGTTCTGGCTGTGCCTGCCGCTGGCTGGCATGTTCGCGGCGGCCTGGGGGCTGATCCTCGGCTTCCCTGTGCTGCGGTTGCGGGGCGACTATCTCGCCATCGTCACGCTGGCGTTCGGTGAGATCATCGGCGCTGTGCTCACCAACTGGAGCGACCTGACGAACGGCAAGGCGGGGATCATGTCGATCCCGCGCATCACCTTTTTTGGCCTCCCGTTCAGCGACAGCGAGGGCAGCTTCGCCGCGACCTTCGGCCTCGAATTCAGCCCCATTCATCGCACGATCTTTCTGTTCTACCTGATCCTCTGCCTCGCGCTCCTGACCAATTTCGTGACGCTGCGGCTGCGGCGCATGCCGGTGGGACGCGCGTGGGAGGCTTTGCGCGAGGATGAGATTGCTTGCCGTTCGCTCGGCATCAACACCACCAACACCAAGCTGACGGCCTTTGCGCTGGGCGCCATGTTCGGCGGCTTCGCGGGCTCGTTTTTCGCGGTGCGCCAGGGCTTCGTGAACCCTGACAGTTTCACCTTCGTGGAATCGGCGACCATCCTCGCCATTGTGGTGCTCGGCGGGATGGGCTCGCAATTCGGGGTCGCGCTGGCGGCGGTCGTCATGGTCGGCGGCACCGAGATCTTGCGCGAGCTGAGCTTCCTCAAGCAGATTTTTGGAAGCTCCTTCGATCCCGCGCTCTACCGCATGCTGATTTTCGGTTTCGCCATGGTGGTCATGATGATCTGGCGGCCGCGCGGGCTGATATCGGCGCGGAGTCCCTCGGTGGTGTTCCGCACGCGCAAGAGCGTGTCGGGTGCGCATGTCAACGAAGGGCAGGGATGATGGCCATCGATCCTGTGCGTCGCTGGATCAGCGATCCGCTGCTCGTGGTCGAGCATCTCACCATGCGCTTTGGCGGTCTCGTGGCGGTCAACGATCTCTCATTCGAGGTCGGGCGCGGCGACATCACCGCGCTGATCGGGCCCAACGGCGCGGGCAAGACGACCGTGTTCAATTGCGTGACGGGTTTCTACAAGCCCTCACAGGGACGGCTCGCGCTGGCCCGCCAGTGTCGCGCCTTGCCGGAAGACGTGACTGCGCTGACGCGCAGCGGCCGTCGCCAAGGCCGTTTCGCCGACACCGATCTTTATCTGCTTGAGCGCATGCCGGATTTCGAGATCACGCGATATGCCCGCGTGGCACGCACCTTCCAGAACATTCGGCTATTCCCGGGCATGACGGTGCTTGAAAACCTCGTCGTCGCGCAACACAATCGACTGATGCATGCCTCTGGCATGAGCATTCTCGGCCTGCTCGGACTGCCCTCCTATCGAGCCAGCGAGAAAGCCGCGATCGACAAGGCCGCTTTCTGGCTCGAACAGATCGGGCTGATCGAGCGCGCCGACGATCCGGCGGGCGCGCTGCCCTATGGCGCGCAGCGGCGTCTGGAGATCGCGCGCGCCATGTGCACCGATCCTGTTTTGCTGTGTCTGGATGAGCCCGCTGCCGGGTTGAACCCGCGTGAATCCGCTGAATTGAATGATCTTCTTCGGGCGATCCGCGACCGCGAGGGCACGTCGATTTTGCTGATCGAGCACGACATGAGCGTCGTCATGCAGATCTCCGATCATGTAATCGTTCTCGACTACGGCACACGCATTTCCGACGGCACGCCGGAGGAGGTGCGCAACGATCCGCGCGTGATCGCCGCCTACCTCGGCGTTGCCGATGAAGAGGAATTGCAGAAGGTGGAAGCCGAGATCGCGGAAGTCGCTTCGTGAATACGATCGCGCAGGAAGAGCAGCCGCGCATTGCGCGCACGGGCACGCCGCTCCTCGCGGTGCGCGGGGTCGAGGCTGCCTATGGCCAGATCGTCGCGCTGAAGGGTGTCGACGTCGAGGTCTACGCGGGCGAAATCGTGACGATCATCGGCGCCAATGGCGCAGGCAAATCGACGCTGATGATGACGATCTTCGGTCGGCCGCAGGCGCGGCGCGGCGAGATCATGTTCGACGGCGTGGACATCGCGCGCCTGCCGACGCATCGCATCGCGCGGTTAGGGCTTGCGCAATCGCCCGAGGGACGTCGCATTTTTCCGCGCATGTCGGTGCTGGAAAATCTGCAGATGGGCGCGGCTGTCGATCAGTTCGCACATTTCCAGCAGGACCTCGAACGCGTGTTCTCGATCTTCCCGCGCCTGAAGGAGCGCGCAGCTCAACGCGGCGGCACTTTGTCGGGCGGCGAGCAGCAGATGCTGGCTATCGCGCGTGCGCTGATGAGCCGTCCGCGCCTTTTGATGCTGGACGAACCATCGCTGGGCCTGGCGCCGCTCGTCGTGAAGCAGATCTTCGACGTGATCCGCGATCTCAATCGCACCGAGGGACTGACCGTTTTTCTGGTTGAACAAAACGCTTATCACGCGCTGAAGCTCGCCGATCGCGGTTACGTCATGGTCAATGGCAACATCACCATGTCGGGCACGGGCCGCGAATTGCTGGCGCGCGCTGACGTACGCGCGGCCTATCTGGAGGGTGGGCACTGATGCTCGAGATCATCGCACCCGCCGGACCCGACGCGCTCTGGACGACGTTTTTGCTGACTCTGGTGCTGGGTGGCGCGGCTGCGGCGTCGACAGGCCGCGCCATTGCCAGTACGTGGCGGCCGGCGAGCCGTCTCGTGCTCTACGCGGCGCTTCTCGCCGCCGCGCTGGGCTTTCTCGATTACGCCCT
This sequence comes from Hyphomicrobiales bacterium, assembly GCA_028290085.1. Classification (GTDB taxonomy): domain Bacteria; phylum Pseudomonadota; class Alphaproteobacteria; order Rhizobiales; family Beijerinckiaceae; genus Terripilifer. The sequence continues at coordinate 1,347 of JAQGKN010000420.1, read as the reverse complement.
GTTCGAGAACCCGGTGATTCCGGGCGGGCGGATCGTCGATGCGCTTGTTCAAATGACCACGGAACCGGCTGCGGCGGTGCGCGATCTGGGCGTCGCGCTGGCCGGATTTGTCGTCACGTTCGTGTTCATCCTGGCTGTCGGGCTCACAACCTATCGCCTGACGCGGGCCCGGCAGATCGCGCGGCAATATGGTTTTGCGTTCGTCCGCAAAGGCTTGTTCTTCTGGCACGAGCGCGCCTGAGACAGAGGCTGCCCAACCCGATGTTTGCGGGTGACAGGCGCGGTGAAACCGGCAATCATCGCCCCCGACTTGGGTGTCCTATGGAGATTTCGATGACAAGAATTTCGGTGAGCAGGCTCGCTCTTTCGGCGGGGCTGGCCGTCGCCATGCTCGCACTTCCGGGCCTCGCGCAAGCGCAGATCAAACTCGGTGTCGGCGGCCCCATGACGGGCGGCAGCGCGGCGTTCGGCGCCCAGCTGAAAAACGGCGTCGAGCAGGCTGCCGAAGATCTCAACGCGGCGGGCGGCATTTTGGGGCAGAAACTGCAGGTGTTCGTGGGCGACGACGCCTCGAAGCCGGAGCAGGGCGTCTCGGCGGGCAACAAATTCGTTGGTGACGGCGTGAAGTTCGTCGTCGGCCACTTCAACTCTGGCGTCTCCATCCCGGTATCTGCCGAGGTCTATGCCGACAACGGCGTTCTTGAAATTACCCCGGCTTCAACCAATCCAGCCTTCACGGAACGCGGTCTGTGGAATGTGTTTCGCACCTGCGGTCGCGACGACCAACAGGGCGCGGTCGCTGCCAATTACATAGCGACGAATCTGAAGGACAAGAAGATCGCGGTCCTTCACGACAAGACACCTTACGGCAAGGGCCTTGCGGACGAGACCAAAAAGGCGATGAACGCCAAGGGCGTCAAGGAAGTGCTTTACGAAGGCATCAATCCGGGTGAGCGCGATTATTCGGCTATCGTCACTAAGCTGAAGTCGCAGCGCGTGGATGTGCTGTTCTGGGGCGGCCTGCATCCGGAAGCGGGCGTGCTGTTGCGCCAGATGCGCGAGCAGGGCCTGAAGACCGTGCTGATGGGCGGCGATGGAATCGCAGCCGCTGAACTCGCGGCCATCGCGGGCGATGCGGTCGAGGGCACGCTGATGACGTTTGGCCCAGACCCGACGAAGCGCCCGGATGCCGCGGCCATCGTGCAGAAGTTCACGGCCAAGAATATCAACCCGGAATCCTACACGCTCTACAGCTATGCGTCGGTTCAGGTGCTCAAACAGGCGGCCGAAAAGGCCAATTCGCTCGAGCCGAAGAAGGTCGCCGAAGTCATGCATTCGGGCCGCAAG
>JAQGKN010000412.1 GCA_028290085.1 Hyphomicrobiales bacterium | reverse complement strand
GCGACATCCCTGCGTCTGCCCAAGCTGCTGTAAGAGCGGCTCGGGCCTAACTCTGCAATTCAGGCGACAGCTTGGCGAATGCCGACACCCAAGACCGTGCGTGCGACCTGAGAGCGTCGCCGATCTTCCCGCCGGACTGCTTGATCATGGCGATGGCCATGATGCCGGCAGCGAGCGGCACCATGTCGCCGTGTCTCGGGGTGACCACCAGATAATTCGGATACCTGCCGTCAACGCCGCTGACGGTCGCGGATGCACACGTTGCAATCAAGGCGCCTTCTCGTGGCGTGAGGCGCGTGTCCTTCTCCCGCCGCATCGGAGAAGGATGCCTGTCTGCCTCAGAAGCTGATCTTGTCGAAACTCGTCAGCGTCACTCCCAAGCTGACAACTGGTGCTCTGGCCAATGTGTAGGCGCCGACCTGCTCGTCATAGAGGTTGTCACCCGACATGCCCTCGACCGGCACGATGGCCTTGAAGCCACGCAGCGTTGCGCCGCTCGCCGTATAGAGCACGGCGCCGAACGCCGACGTTCCGACGACGATGACGCTCGTGATGCCCTTGTCCTTCAGGATTTTCTCGAGATCGGTGCCGATGAACTTTTCCGGACCGCCCTGCACAACCGGGTCGGCCGCCATCGGCACGAGCCCGTCCATGATGTCACCAACCTTCGTGCCTGGGATCAGGCTGAAGACGACAGGCACATTGTTGGCACGTGCGAGGGTGAGAAATTTCTGCACGGCTGGGATCGAATCGACGCAGCGCGGGCTTTTGGAAGGATTGCAGATCTGCTTGACGAGATCTAGGACGAGGAAGGCTGTGGTTTTCGGATCGATCTTGACCGGCTTCAGCTCCGGCGCCGCCGGCGGCTTCACATTCGCCCATTCCGCGATGATCGTGCCGGCGAAGACCGACGGCGCGGCGACGAGAACCGCACACAAAACCCCGGCGCCGAGCACGCCTCTGATCACTGCCGCATGCATTCGTTTCATCCATTTTCTCCTGAAAAAACGGCCATTCTGCCGACGGGGCGGAGGTTAAGCGCAATGCTTCGCCCGAGTCGAGCCGCGTGCCACACGGCGCGGCACTCACGCCGCCGCGTCGAGCCACCCAAGCAGAGCGTCGCGGAACGGCAGCAAGCTCTTGTAGTGTTGCATCTCGTCTGGCAACGCCCGCACGGCCGTGGCGAGCCGGCCGGCCGTTGTGGGCGAGACGATCGCTGCGACGAGTGGATTTCATTGGGCGAACCGCCCCAGCGCCAAGGTCGCGAAAGCCGAGCCGAGCAGCGTCGCCGTCGTGATCGCGCCGACCGCCGTCGGCTCGAACCCGAGGCGGACGAGATAAAAGGGCAGCAGAATCGCGACATAACCATCGCCGAACGCCCGGAGCGAGCGCGCCAGCAGGACCCGCCTTAGGTCGGAGTCGCCGGTCATCTTGGGGAACATCTCAGTCAATCCCCGACCCTGTAAACCCAGACTGCCGCCTTCTCGGCGCCGCGAGCCCGCGCCGCCACGAACAGGAGGTCGAGGTCGGGCAAGAACAACGAGGTGCGCGCTCCCTCGATCGTGCGCACCTGTTCGACCTCCTTGAGCCCACCGCCGTCGCGGCTCAGGACGGCCACGTGCCCGTCCCCGCAGCTCACGTAGATGCGCCGCCTCTTCCGGTCGATCCATAGGTCGTCGGCGTCGCCGCATGTCGTGACGGACGCCAGCTCCTTGCCGGACTCCATCTCGAACACGTCCACGCGAGGCGGATCGCGGAACACCGAGAGGACCTGCTGGGCCTCGGGGTCGATCGCCATCGGGAAGTTCGCCTTCGCGGCCGGCATGGGCCAGGTCCGCACCTGCCCGGAGCGCCGGTCGATGACCGCGATCTGCCGCGCCGACGGCACGTTGACGAAGACCCGCTCGCCCGCGAGCTGGAAGGCTTCCGGATGGCCCGCGAGTTGGGCCGAGCGGATGTTCCCCCCCGGCCGTCGAGGCTCGCCAGCGCGCTTCCATAGCCCACGAACAGCTCGCCGGTCGCCAGGTCCACGCGCACGTTGTCGGCGTCTTTTCCGAACGAGACGTTCCACACGGTCGAGTAGTTGGCGGCGTTGACCTCGCCGGTGCCGCCGTTGGCGACGACCAGCAGGTTTTGCTTCGGCGCGTACGCCACGCCCTGCGGCTCGTCGAGGCCAGTGATGCGGTGGACCACCGAGCCCGTGTTCACATCGACGGCGCTCACGCTGTCGTTGCCGAGTTCGGCGACGAACAGCCGGCTTGTCGCCGGGTCGAACGACATGTGGTCGATCCGGCCGGCGACGTCGCCGAGAGGAATCTTGCGTTCGAGTCTCAAGGTTTCGGCGCTCAGGCTGTTCATGAGGCCAAGAACGAAACAGGCGGCGCTGGCGAGGAGGATCATGATGCGAGGCATGGCGTGACGCTCCCTTGATGGGGTGGAGCGCGATGCTTGGGCCCGAGCCTCGCGAGGAGATCGCATCCCCGTGGGATGCATCGAAGATTCAACTCGGCCCGGTGTCAACTCCGAAGATTCTCGTTCTCAAAAACGAACCCGCAAGACGAACGACTATCAGGAGATGGTCCGAAAGTATGAACTTTCCGCCTGTCTCCCCACAGCGTCCCGCACATGTTATGCGCCCCGCGATGCATTAGGGGATCACATCGCATGTTCGATTTCAGCAGTTTGGTCCAGCAGGGGGCGACGCACGCCTGGCTGTTTATCCCGAGCGCCATTTTGCTCGGCGTGCTGCACGGGCTGGAGCCCGGGCACTCCAAGACAATGATGGCGGCCTTCATCGTGGCGGTCCACGGAACGGTGACGCAGGCCGTGCTGCTTGGGCTCGCGGCTACCCTGTCGCACACGATCGTTGTTTGGATCATCGCGCTCGTCGGCCTGCATTTCGGCGGCAAGATCAACTCGGAGGGACTGGAGCCCTATTTTCAGCTCGCCTCCGGCGCCGTGATCATCGCCATCGCCGTCTGGATGATTTGGCGGACCTGGCGCGAGGCGCGCCACGATCATGATCACGATCACCACCATGACGACGCTCGCGAAATTCAGACCCGGAACGGCGTGGTTGTCGTCTCGATCGAGGAGACCGAAGGGCCCCCGAGATGGAGGATCGCCTCAGCGAGCGGTCTTGATCCGGCGAATGTCAGACTCGCCCTGACCCGCCCCGAAGGAGGCCGCGAGGAGTACGCCTTCTACCGCAAGGGAGACCACCTCGAATCGCTCGAACAGATTCCCGAGCCGCATT
>JAQGKN010000387.1 GCA_028290085.1 Hyphomicrobiales bacterium | reverse complement strand
GATGCGGGCGCCGGTGTGCGAGACGCGCATCATCTTGGCGAGATCCCCAGCGAATCCGTCCGAGATATCCATCGCACCATGGGCATGGGCCACGAGCGCGGCGGCCAGCGCATTGCGTGGCTGGGGGCGCAGGTAGCGCTCGCGGAGATAAGCCGCCTCCGCCGCATTGGCCGCGAGCTTGCCGAGCCTCACCTGAAGGCCAAGGGCAGCATCGCCGATTGTGCCGGAAACATAGAGGAAATCCCCTGCCCTGGCGCCAGTACGCGGCACCATCCGCCCCTCGGGAACATGGCCGAGCGCGGTGATGGAGATCATAAGCGGCCCGGGCGTCGCCACCGTATCGCCGCCCAGCAAGGGGCAAGCGTAATCGCGGATGTCGGCGCCGAGCCCCGCCGCGAAGGCCTCGAGCCAGCTCTCCTGAAAATCGCGCGGGAGCACCAGCGCGAGCAGGAAGCCTGCCGGACGAGCGCCCTTTGCAGCGAGGTCTGAGAGATTGACCCGCAAGGCCTTGGCGGCAATCGCGTCAGGCGGATCGTCGGGAAAGAAATGCACGCCCGCGACCAGAGCGTCACAGGTGAGGACGAGATCGAAGCCGGGCATGGCAGGCAGCCGCGCGGCATCGTCTTCCAGCGCGAGCCCGCCCGGCCCCGCCAGCGGCGCGAAGAACCGGGCGATCAGGTCGTCTTCGCTCGGGCGCGCCATCTTGGGCCTCTCAGGGACGTGCTTCGAAATCCTCGGCACGCAGGCCGCGCGCGATCTTGTCCAGCACGGCGTTGATCATGCCGGTCTCGTCGCGCGCCAGAAACGCTGCGGCGACATCCACATATTCCGTGATGACGACGCGCGGCGGAATGTCCTTGCGCTTTTTCAGCTCGTAGGTGCCCGCGCGCAGCACGGCGCGCATGACCGCCTCGACGCGCGCCAGCGGCCAGCCGGACTGCAGCGTCGCATCGATCAACTGATCGATCGCGAGCTGATCCTTCAGGACGCCGTTGACGATGTCGCGGAAGAACTCGATTTCGGCGGGCTTGTACTGCTCGCCTTCGACCTCCTGGCCGATCCAGAACGTCTCGAATTCCGCCAGAATCTCGTTGATGCCCTTGGCGGCCACATCCATCTGGTAGAGCGCTTGTGTGGCGGCCAGGCGGGCCGCTGCGCGATGTTCGCGGGCCATCAGTGCGCCCCGTTCGAACGCACGAGCGACACGAGCGTCAGCGCGGCACGCACCGCGTCGCCACCCTTGTCACCCTCGCCGGGGTCCGCGCGCACAATCGCCTGGCTCTCATCCTCGACGGTGAGAATGCCGTTGCCGAGCGGCAGCTTGCGGCTGACGGAAAGCTCCATGAGGGCGCGCGCGCTCTCGTTGGAAACGATCTCGAAATGGTAGGTTTCACCGCGAATGATGCAACCAAGCGCCACGACGCCGTCATAGGGACGGCCGACAGCTGCGGCCTGATCGACCGCGATGGCCATGGCTGCGGGAATTTCGAGCGCGCCGGGCATCGAAAGCACAGTGCAGGTCGCCTGCGCCGCCTCGACCGCCGCGCGGGCGCCCGACATCAGCAGATTGCCGATGTCGTCGTAATAGCGGGCCTCCACGATCAGAAGCCGGGCGCCAGCCACGTTGCTGATGGGAGATGCAGATCGGCGCGGTTCGGCCATGGTCAGGAGTCCTCAGGCGCGCGCGAGAGGCGCGGAGGCAGTGACTAACCCGCGCGCCGCCCCATCGCAAGCTCCAGCGACCATCTTGGCCTGGCGAAAAGCCTGATGCCGCCTGCCAAAACAGCTTCGGCGCCGCAGGCAGAGCCGGCGGCGCCGAGAAATCTGGATCGTCGGACGGGCTCAGAAGTAGCGGTTCACGCCCATAGTGAACTTCGTCCCGAGTTCCTTGATCTTGTAGGGAATCACGTCGTTGCTGGCGACGCCGCGCGTCACCGCGGACAGATCCTGCGGGAGCGGAGCCCCGGGCGTTCCAGTGACCTGATTGATCTTGGTCACAGAAAGATTGCCCGATTTTTCCAGCGAAATCTTGGTGGTCAGATCGGCGCGGACGGTCCAGTTCTGGTCGAGTGCATGTTCAACGCCGATGCCGAAGATCGGTGCAATGGCGCTTGTCTGAGCCGCGAGGTCGTAATTCATGGCCCAGATCGGGCGGTAAGTCCCGGCGGGAAACGTAAAGACGCTGCTGGTAATCACCTGCGACACATATGAATTGGCATTCACGTTGGCATCGATATCGAGCTTGTTGAAGCCAAATCCGAGGCGGGCGTAAACGAAGGTAGACGGACCGCAATCGGCGCAATTGCCGTTCCCGAATGTCATACCGAAACGCCCGGTGATCGAGGCCTCCGAACTCCGCTTGAATTTGAGGCAATAGCTGACGGGATCGGTCTGGGTCTGGCAGTTCTTTTGGTCAATCGACGTCAAGCTGCCATCGAGCTCGATGCCCGCGAGCAGCCCGCCCCCGATGTCTGCGTTGCAGCCGACCTGCCCGCCGACGACCGGTCCGACGAGGTTCGTCGTGGCGTCTGCGATAAACTTGGCATCGTAGAACGGTGTATTGTCCAGGTGCGTCGACACTTTGCTGATGCTCTGGCCGAAATGCGCACCGAGGTAACAACGGCTCCAGTCGAATCCGTGTCTCGCAGGCGCGACCGCGACGGGCGGCTGCTCCGGGAAATATCCCCCACGAATAGCAGGATCTGCCGCATGTGCGAGGGGGGCGGATGCGACAAGCAGACAGAGAGTTACTACATATTTGAACATGTCGGCTTCCAATGTAGAAATTGAAAAATGCAATCTGAATCAATGAAGATAGATTGTGCCAACATGGTTAAGTTTGTGTAATCGAGCGGCGAAATCCACCGACCCGGCAGTGGCCTTTCGGGATTCAGCCTTCACACAAGTTTTCTACTAAAGCAGATAATATTTTGATTTTACTCAACAATTATCGGCGTGTTCGTGCGGATAGTTATTTCGCCTCGACTAGCCGGGCCGCGTAGCGCGCCATCAGATCGACTTCGATATTGAGCTCGTCGCCCGTCGTCCGCTCGCCCCACGTCGTGACAGAGAGCGTGTGCGGAATAAGTAGTATAGAAAATACCGATCCTGAAATGCTGTTCACCGTCAGCGACGTGCCGTCGAGACAGACGGAGCCTTTTTCCGCGATGAACTTTGCCAGAGCGTCGGGCACCTGAATATCGTAATGCGCCATCCCGTCGAAATCCCGGCGTTCGACAATCTTGGCGATGGCATCGACGTGGCCGGTCACAATATGTCCGCCGAGCTCGTCGCCGATCTTCAGAGAACGCTCCAGGTTGACGCGCTGGCCCGGCGCCCAGCGGCCGACCGTCGTGCGCGCCAACGTCTCAGCGGCAGCATCGACTTCAAAGAAGGTGCGACCGTCCTGCGTGCCGATCTCGACCGCAGTCAGGCAAGGCCCGGAACACGCGATCGAGGCGCCGAGCAGGATACCCTCGGGTGCATAGGAACAGGCAATGCGGACGCGCCGAAGGTCGCCCTTCTGGGTGACCGAGACGATCTGGCCGACATCGCTGACGAGACCGGTAAACATCTCAAATCACCCTTTCGTAATGGGACATCTGATCGACCCCCGCGAAGGAGTCCCCAGCATGGCGGAATCGGGCGCGGTCTTTCAAGATGGCGCGCGTTTTTTCATCGAGAGCCGGAATACCCGGCGAGCCAAGCGATTTCGCGCCGCGAAGCAAAAACATGTCATCAGCGAGCCCGCCCGCAATCAGACGACCGGCAACCTGAGGGCCGCCTTCGCTGAAAACACGCGTGAGGCCGGCACGTGCGAGCACACCGAGCGCCGAACGCAGATCGACATGACCATCCTCATCACATTTGACGATCTCGACGCTGACGCCGCGCGCCTCCAGATCCTTGCGTGTCTCGCTCGACGCGCCCTCGCCCGCGATGAGCAGCACGGGACGCTCGGCCGCCGTGGCGACGAGACGTGAGCGCGCAGGCGTGCGCAGATGGGTATCGAGCACGACACGCAACGGGCTGCTGTTTTCGAGCCCGGGAAGCCGTACCGTCAGCAGCGGATCGTCGCCGAGAATGGTGCCGACGCCCACCATGACCACATCATGCATCGACCGCATGACATGAATGCGGTTGTTGGCCGCGATGCCGGTGATGATGAGGCGCGGATCGTGGGGGCTGCCCGCCGCCGCATAGCCGTCCATGGTCTCGGCGAGTTTCAGAGTGACCATCGGCCGACCCTGCGTAACCCGCAAGATATGCCCGAGATTGGCGCGCGTCGCAGCCTCGGCACAGACGCCGATGACGACTTCCACACCCGCATCGCGCAGAATCTGATGGCCGCGCCCAGCAACGCGCGGATCCGGATCTTCAATCGAAGACACGACGCGTGCAATGCCGGCGCGAGCAATCGCATTCGCGCACGGCCCCGTCACACCATGATGGCTGCAGGGCTCCAGCGTGACATAGAGCGTTGCACCGCGCGCCCGTTCTCCCGCATCGCTCAGCGCGACAGTTTCCGCATGAGGACGCCCGCCGGGCTGTGTTGCACCCCGGCCGACGATGACGCCGTCGCGCACCACAATCGTGCCAACCGCGGGGTTTGGCGAGGTATTGCCAAGACCTCGGCGTCCCATAGCGAGCGCCGCAGCCATGAAAGCTTCATCCGCCTGCAGAGTGGCGGTGCTCGTCTGCGCACTCATTCCGGGACGGGGCTAATCTTGCGGGGCGGCACCTCGCCCTCTTCACCGTTCAACTCGTCGATGATCGTGCCGAAATCGCGTGCCTCGCGGAAATTGCGATAGACGGACGCGAAACGCACATAGGCGACGCCGTCCAGCGAGCGCAGCCCTTCCATCACCAATTCGCCGATGCGGTCGCTCGGAATTTCGCTGTCACCCTGGCTTTCGAGCTGGCGAACGATGCCGTTGACCATGCGCTCGACGCGCTCGGGATCGACCGCGCGCTTGCGCAGCGCGATCGACAGGGATTGCATGAGCTTGTCGCGATCGAAGGGCACACGCCTGCCGGATTTCTTGATGACCGTGAGTTCGCGCAGCTGCACGCGCTCGAAAGTCGTGAAGCGGCCCGCGCAATCCGGGCAGACGCGCCTGCGCCGGATCGCGGATGCGTCCTCAGTGGGGCGCGAATCCTTCACCTGTGTATCGAGACTCGCGCAATACGGACAACGCATCGAAAGAAATCCTGCCGGGCTCCTGCCCTCAGTTGTAGATCGGGAAACGTCTCGTCAGCTCGGTCACCTGATCGCGCACCTGCGCCTCGACCGCCGCATTACCCGCCTCGCCATTGGCGGCAAGTCCGTCAAGCGTCTGGCCGATCATCCGGCCGATGCTGCGGAATTCCGCGACGCCGAAGCCGCGCGACGTCGCCGCTGGGGAACCCAGGCGAATGCCCGAGGTGACGAACGGCTTTTCCGGGTCGAAGGGAATGCCATTCTTGTTGCAGGTGATGTGCGCGCGGCCGAGAGCAGCCTCGGACACTTTGCCGTTGAGGGCCTTGGGCCGCAGATCGACCAGCATCAGATGATTGTCGGTACCACCCGTCACGATGGCGAAACCGCCTTCGAGCAGCGTCGAGGCCAAAGCTTTGGCGTTTTCAACGATCTGGCGCGCGTAGACTTTGAAGTCCGGCTGCAAGGCCTCGCCGAATGCCACCGCCTTGGCGGCGATGACATGCATCAACGGCCCACCCTGCAATCCGGGGAACACAGCTGAGTTGATCTTTTTGGCGATGGCTTCGTCGTCGGTGAGGATCAGGCCGCCGCGCGGGCCGCGCAGGGTCTTGTGCGTGGTCGATGTCACGACATGGGCGTGCGGGAACGGCGACGGATGCGCGCCACCAGCAACGAGACCCGCGAAATGCGCCATATCGACGAGGAACACGGCGCCGACGGCATCAGCGATCTCGCGGAAGCGCGCAAAATCCCAGAAGCGCGCGTATGCCGAGCCGCCTGCCACGATCAGCTTTGGCTTATGCTCGTGCGCGAGCTTCTCCACAGCGTCCATGTCGATGACCTGGGTCTGCGGATCGACGCCATAGCTCACGGCCTTGAACCACTTGCCAGACATGTTGACCGGCGAGCCATGCGTGAGATGGCCGCCCGCCGCGAGGTCGAGACCCATGAAGACGTCGCCTGGCTGCAGCAAGGCGAGAAAAACGGCCTGATTGGCCTGGCTGCCGGAATTGGGCTGCACATTGGCGAACTTGCAGCCAAACAGCCGCGTCACGCGGTCGATAGCCAAGGTTTCAGCGATATCGACGAACTGGCACCCACCATAATAGCGGCGGCCCGGATAGCCCTCCGCATATTTATTGGTCATGACCGAGCCCTGCGCTTCCAGAACGGCGCGCGAGACGATGTTTTCGGACGCGATCAGCTCGATTTCGTCGCGCTGGCGACCGAGTTCCAGCTCAATCGCGCGGGCGATCTCCGGATCGGTCTCCGCGAGGCTGGCGCCGAAGAAGCTATTGGACAGGCTGTAGCCCGAAGCGGTGGAATTCGTCTGGGACATGACGCCCTGGCTCCTCGTTTCGCCGCTGGAACGGCTTTATTCGGCTGATCCGCGACCGGACTAGATACGGGCCTTGCCCATCAAGATATAGTCTCGTCGGGGTGAAAACGCACTCGCATTAGCATGGTGTGACCGCAGCGCAAAGGCAGCAGATGCGCTTGTGGACGAGGAAATGCGGTTCCACGCCGCGAGTCCCCCTCCCCGGCCGAGCTATCCAGAAAAAGCAAAGGCCCGTCTCGTTCGGAGACGGGCCCGTGATCTCTTGGAATTTTACGTCCGAGCTTGCGATCGGATCATTCGCCAGACCAGGTTACTGGCTGAGAGCCATGGGCTCCAGAATTCCACCGTTCTGCGACTGTACCGGAGCCGAGGCCACAGCCCCGGATGCGCCGAAGCCATCACGCTGGTAAATATCGTCGCGGAACTGAACGACGCCATCATTGGCCCAGG
>JAQGKN010000415.1 GCA_028290085.1 Hyphomicrobiales bacterium | reverse complement strand
CAATATGTCGTCAGAGGCCTCGCTCGTCGTCGCCTGGCACACGGCGCCGCAGAAGAAGACGCAGGATCTCTTCACGAGCGAAATGGTGGTCGGCGGCGCGGGCGCGACGGCGGACACGGAATCGACGCCGCGTCTGCTTAACGCGACCATCGGCACGAAATTCAAGATCATCCCCGGCTACAAGGGGTCTTCGAGCCTGCTGCTGTCCATCGAGAACGGTGAATTGCAGGGCATCGCCGATTGGGCCTGGCCCAACATCAAATCACGCCGCCCCGATTTCCTGCGCGACAAGAAGATCACGTTGCTGCTGCAGAACGGACTCGAAAAGGAAGCCGATCTGCCCGACGTGCCGCTGGCGCTCGACTATGCGAAGACTCCAGAGGACCGCAAGGTCCTGGAACTCTATTACGCGCAGAAGAACGTCGCGCGCCCGCTCATGGCACCTCCCGGCGTGCCCGCCGACCGCGTGGCAGCTTTGCGCGCTGCCTTTGAAAAGATGGCTGCGGATCCGGAGTTTCTCGACGATGCCAAGAAGTCGGGCCTTGATGTGGACCCGATGAACGGCGCAGCGGTGGACAAGATCATGGCGCTGATCGCCTCGACGCCGCCCGCCATCGCCAAGCGTCTTGCGGATGCAATCACGCCGCCGCAGTAAGGCAGATCACATCAGCGCGGGGCGCACGCCTTCGGCTGCTGCCAGAAGAACGGGGAGGATGTCAGCCATGAGATCCTCCCGCGACACGCGGCCCGCCTGCGCACTGACATTCATCGCAGCGACGACCTGACCTGACGCATTACGCACCGGCACGGCAATCGAGCGCAGCCCGATTTCCAGTTCCTCATCGACGAGCGAAAAGCCCTGCGTGCGAACCACATCCAGAATGACGAGCAGCTTTTCGGGGTCCGTCACCGTGTGCGGCGTGAGCTTCTGCGGGGGGATCTGCGCGAGCAGCGCGCGCGCGCTCCCGAGGCTCGAAGGCCAGCAGCACGCGGCCGAGCGACGAACAATAGGCGGGCAGGCGGCTGCCGGTCGAGAGACCCACCGACATGATGCGCCGCGTCGCCGCGCGGGCCACATAAACAATCTCCGCCTCGTCAAGAATGGCTGCGGAGGAAGATTCGTTGGTCTTTTCGCTCACCATCTCGAGCGTCGGCTGGATGGCGCGCGGCAGCGGCGTCGAGGAGAGATAGGCATAGCCGAGCGAAAGCACACTCGGCGTCAGCATGAAATGCTTGCCGTCATTGCTGACATAGCCGAGCGATTGCAGCGTCAGCAGAGACCGGCGCACCGTAGCGCGCGGCAGGTCGGTCGCCTTGGCGATATCGGCCAGAGTCAGGCGCTCGCGGTTCTGCCCGAAGGCACGGATGACAGCGAGGCCGCGTGCCAGCGCGGAGATGAAGGAGGGGTCCTGCGGCGAAATCGGCGCGGGTGCCTGAATGTTCATCGCGAGCAAACCGGCTCCGGGGGCATGACAGGACGGGGCGCCGTGGCCCTTAGCCGTCGCCCGCCAAATGTTCGCATGGGGGGCAGCCGTTCGCAATACGCACAATTCATGATGGCTGTGCAGCGCGCGGCAGCTTGCTCTCGAAGGTAGGGAGGGATTAGCTCGCAAGCTGTGGCTGTCCGCTTGGCCGGCGGTGTGCTGTGCATGAAACACATGCATGGACCCGATGAAACTTATCAGTTGGCGCATGCTCCGGCTTGGGGTTCTGTGCCATTTGCCCTAAGCCATCGGTCAGCTTGACCGCCCGGAGACAGGCGACTTAGGTTGCGGCGGACTGGCGAGGAATATGACGAGAGACCCGACCCCGATGGGGATCACGCGGTTTTCAGGGAGGACATTATGCTTCGCAGACAAATCCTGAACGGGATGGCTGGCGTTGGTGCCGGCTTGGCCCTGGCCGCGCTTCCGGGCGTCGTGGCGCCCGCGCTTGCGCAGGAGATCGTCAAGGTCGGCCTCATTCTCCCCATGACCGGCCCCTCGGCCTCCACCGGCCGTCAGATCGAAGCTGCCGCGCGTCTTTATATGACGCAGAACGGCAACAAGGTCGCCGGCAAGACGGTCGAACTCATCGTCAAGGACGACACGGGCGCGGCCGACCAGACCAAGCGCCATGCCACCGAACTCGTTGTCAACGACAAGGTCGCTGTCATCGCCGGCTTCGGCCTGACGCCGCTCGCGCTCGCCGTCGGCCCCGTGGCGACACAGGCCAAGATCCCGGCCGTCATCATGGCCGCTGGCACCTCGATGATCGTCGAGAAGTCGCCCTATTTCGTGCGCACCAGCTTCACGCTGCCGCAGAACACGACGCCCATGGCCGAGTGGAGCGCCAAGAACGGCATCAAGAAGGTTGTGACGCTGGTCGCCGATTACGGCCCGGGTCTCGATGCCGAGAAGGCCTTCAAGGCCAAGTTCGAAGCCGATGGCGGCAAGGTTCTCGACCAGCTGCGCTCGCCGCTGATGAACCCGGAATTCGCGGCCTTTCTGCAGAAGGCCAAGGATCTCAAGCCCGACGCCCTCTTCCTCTTCGTGCCCTCGGGTCAGGGCGCGAGCCTGATGAAGCAAGTCAATGAGCGCGAGCTGACCAAGGCCGGCATCAAGATCATCGCCACCGGCGACGTGACCGACGACGACCAGCTCAACGGCATGGGCGACGCGGTGATCGGCATGACCACGTCGCACAATTATTCCGCCGCGCACGATTCGCCCGAGAACAAGGCGTTTGTGGCCGCGTTCCAGAAGGCCAACAACAACATGCGCCCCAACTTCATGGCTGTCGGCGGCTATGACGGCATGGCGCTGATCTACAAGGCACTGGAAAAGACCAAGGGCGAGACGGACGGCACCAAGCTCGTCGAAGCCATGAAGGGCATGGCCTGGGTGAGCCCCCGCGGGCCCATCTCGATTGATCCGCAGACCCGTGACATCGTGCAGAACGTCTACATTCGTGAAGTGAAGAAGGTCGACGGCCAGCTCTGGAATGTCGAATTCGCCACGATCCCGAATGTGAAGGACAACACGCACGAGGCCGCCAAGTAAGGCGTCTCATCAGCTCCGCGCTTTCCTTCTCCCGGTGGGAGAAGGTGGCTGCGGAGCAGCCGGATGAGGGGTTTCGATCTGGCTCGATAGCGCGTAACCCCTCATCAGTCGGCTCTGCCGACAGCTTCTCCCACCGGGAGAAGCAAGACGTGCCCAGCAAAATCGCATGTCTGTTTTTCCGCCGAATTCCCGGAGACCTGCGTGCTCACCATCCTCTTCGACGGCGTCGCCTACGGCATGCTCCTGTTCGTGCTGGCCGTCGGCCTTTGCGTCACGCTGGGCTTGATGAACTTCATCAACCTGGCGCATGGCGCCTTCGCCATGGCGGGCGGCTATCTCACCATCGTCCTGATGAATCAGGCCGGCATTTCATTCTATCTGTGCCTGCCCGCGGCTTTCATATTCAGCGCGGCCATCGGCCTCGTGCTGGAGCGCACGCTCTACCGGCACCTTTACGACAAGACGCATCTCGATCAGGTGCTGTTCTCGATTGGCCTCGTGTTCATGTCGATGGCCATGGTCGATTACGCGATGGGCGCCAACCAGCAGATCGTCAATCTTCCCGAAAGCCTCAGCGGCCGCGTGGATTTTCTCGGCGCGAGCATCGGCGTTTATCGTATCTTCGTCATCGTGATCTGCGGTATTCTGGCAGCTGGCCTGCAACTCGTGCTCACGCATACGCGCTTCGGCAGCCGCTTGCGTGCCGCGGTGGATGACGGGCGTGTCGCGCGCGGCATGGGCATCGACGTAACAACGAT
>JAQGKN010000410.1 GCA_028290085.1 Hyphomicrobiales bacterium | reverse complement strand
TTTCCGTTTCGATCTCGCGCCATCGCTGGCTCGCGATCCGGTCGATGTCGATGAGCGCGCGGGCTTCCTGCGAGCGGTGTCGCAGGACCCGGTGCTCAGCCGCGTCAAGCTCATTGCAGAGCCATGGGACCTGGGCGACGGAGGCTACCGCGTCGGGGGCTTTCCGGCTGGCTGGAGCGAGTGGAACGATCGCTTCCGTGACAGCGTTCGCGCCTTCTGGCGTGGCGATCCCGGGCAGTTGTCCGGGCTCGCGCAGGCACTCACGGGCTCGCGCGAGATTTTCGGTCAGCGTGGCCGCAGCCCGACCGCATCCGTTCATTATGTCTGCTCGCACGACGGGTTCACGCTGCAGGATCTCGTCAGCTACAACGATCGTCACAACGAGGCCAATGGCGAGCAAAACCAGGACGGGCACCCGCATAATCTCTCGTGGAATTGCGGCGTCGAGGGCCCGACAGCGGACATCCAGGTTCTTGCCCTGCGGCACAGGCAAAAACGCAATCTCATTGCGACGCTTATGCTGTCCATGGGCGTTCCCATGCTGCTCATGGGCGACGAATATGCGCGCACGCAGGGCGGCAACAACAACGCCTATGCGCAGGATAACGAGACCAGCTGGATGGACTGGGATGTGGACAAATCGGCCGACCCGCATCTCGCCGAATTCATACGGACACTCGTGCGGCTGCGTAAAAGCTTTCACGCCTATGGACGGACCGATTTCCTGAACGGCGCAATCATTCCGGAGCGCGGGCTCAAGGATATCTATTGGCTTGCACCGGAAGGGCGCGAGATGACCGCGCAGGATTGGGAGCAGGATCTACGCCGCGCACTGGGACTTCAGCTGGGCAATCATGGTCAAGATGAGACGCGTTTTCTGATGCTGTTGAATGCAGCTCCAGAGGATGTACCCTTCACACTGCCGCCCGATTTTATCGGAAAGCGCTGGGTACAGGTTCTCGATACGCGCGTTGATAACGGTGTCGTGCGTGGCAAGCCGGTGACGCTCGAGGCGGGCGGAACCTTTCCACTGGCGTCTCGTTCGCTCTCGCTGTTTCAGCTGTCTGGTGTGACGGAGTCTCCGCATGTTTAGCCTCCACCAGATGCCCTTCGGCGCCGAACCTTCGGCTGAAGGCGTGCGATTCTCATTGTGGGCGCCCGACGCCGAGCGCGTTCAGCTGATCGTCGATGGCGGTGAACCGATAGACGTTGCGCGTGACGGCGAGGGGTTTGCGCGCGTGATCGTGGCATCGGCGGGGCCCGGCTCCACTTACACATGGAGCATTGACGGGCAAACAGGCATCCCGGATCCAGCTTCACGTTTTCAGCCCGACGGTGTGTTCTCGCCCAGCCTTGTTACAAACCCGTCGTTTGAGTGGCGGGGAACGGAATGGCGCGGGCGTCCCTGGGAACAGGCCGTTATTTACGAAGTGCATGTGGGAACCGCTACGTCGGCCGGAACTTTCGATGCGCTGGCGGAGCGTCTCGATGCAATCGCCGATCTCGGCGTTACCATGATCGAACTGATGCCGATCGCGGAATGTCCGGGGGCGCGAAACTGGGGTTATGACGGCGTGCTGCCGTTCGCACCCAATTCAGCATATGGCACGCCTGACAGCCTCAAGCGTCTTATCGATTCCGCGCATTCGCGTGGCATCATGATGATGCTGGACGTCGTCTACAATCACTTCGGTCCTTCGGGAAATTTTCTGCCGCTCTACGCAAAGTCGTTCTTCACCGATAGACACCATACGCCTTGGGGCGAAGCGATCGACTTCGACGCGAAAGATCGCCAGGCGGTGCGCGATTTCGTCGTTCACAATGCCCTGTACTGGATCGACGAATTTCGCTTCGACGGACTGCGCCTCGATGCCGTGCATGCGATCAACGACGACAGCGATCCGCACGTGCTGACAGAAATTGCAGAAGCAGTGCATGCGAAGGCTGGATCTCGTCACGTACATCTTGTTATCGAAAACGAACAGAATGCCTCGCGCTGGCTCACCCGCGATGAGCAGGGCAAGCCAAAGCAGTATAACGCGCAGTGGAACGACGATATTCACCATTGCTGGCACGTGCTGCTGACGGGGGAAGCCGAGGCCTACTACGAAGATTATGCCAGCACGCCCTTGCAAGGCCTCGGCCGCTGCCTATCAGAGGGCTTTGCGTATCAGGGCGAACCGTCCGCTCATGCGGGCGGCAAACCTCGCGGAGAAGTCTCGGCCCATCTGCCGCCACAGGCATTTGTGGCCTTTCTACAAAACCACGATCAGATCGGAAATCGGGCTTTCGGCGAACGGTTGTCGGCGTTGAGCGAACCAGACCAACTGGCGATTGCGCATGCTTTGTTGATCCTCTCGCCGCAGATCCCATTGTTGTTCATGGGCGAAGAATGGAGCGCGTCGACGCCGTTCCAGTTTTTCGTCGATTTCAGCGATGATCCCGATTTGTCGAATGCGGTGCGCGATGGACGAAGGCGGGAGTTTGCCCGGTTCAAATCCTTCGCCGATCACGAATCGTCAGCTCGCATTCCAGATCCGACGGATGAGGCGACCTTCGGCGCGTCGCGCCTTATTTGGGAGGAGCGCGTCTGGCCACCGCATTCGGACGTTCTAGGCGCGATACGTCACCTTCTCGCCTTGCGGCATGAGCATGTGGTTCCGCTTCTTTCAAGCGGCTGGATCGACGCTACCTATGAGATGCGTGGCGAGTTCGGACTCGAAGTGCGTTGGCGCTTTGCAGGCGGAAATCTAAAGTTCCTGATGCAACTCGGGCCAGGCACGTTGCGGGCGGCCGCCGATGATGAATCGGACATTGTCTGGTCATCGGCCGGAGCCTCGACAGATGCCGGCACACATATTCTCGAGGGCTGGAGTGCCGTCGTCAGCAAGGGGCCTGCTCGTGGCGCAACAAGATGATTTGATCGGCAAACTCGCAAGCGCGCTCGGCATCGCGGCTTCCTATCTCGACCAGAATGGTATCCGCGTCGACACCGGACTTCCGGCACGGCGCGCGGTCATCGAAGGGCTCGGCTTCGCCACGGCCACAGAAGCCCAGGTGCGCGATGCGCTCCACTTTGTCGTCACCCAGCGCGGTGGCCCCTTGCCGCCCTGGATTGTTGTAGAAAGCCGCAAGCCGCAAAGTCTTCGGCTTGCACCCGCTTTCGCGCAAACGATTACGGGCTGGGCCTTGCGCGGTGAGAATGGGTGCGGGGACCGTCGCAAGCAGAGTGGTGGCGTCGATCTGCCGGCGCTGGAGAGTGGTTATTATCATCTCGACATCGAGGCGGGAACACAGCGCGCGTCGACGTTTCTCCTTGTGGCCCCCCCGCGCTGCTGGTCGCCGAAAGCTTTCAGTAACGGCATGCGGGGATGGGGGATCGCATCGCAGGTCTACGGTCTGCGCTCGGAACGCAATTTCGGCATGGGCGATTTTGCCGATGTGTCCCGTCTCGCGGAGGGGGCGGCGCGCGCCGGGGCATCCTTTCTAGGCTTAAGTCCGTTGCACGCTCTCTTCAGCGCGGACCGCTCGAAAATCTCGCCCTATTCGCCATCGACGCGGCTGTTCCTCGAACCGCTTTATCTGGACCCCGATGCGATCAATGTTGCGGGAGCCGACCTTTCACCGCTCATGGCCAAGCTTGCACCGCGCATTCACGCGATGCGTGGGAGCGGACTTGTGGATTATGCGGGCGTTTGGGAAATCAAGCGCCCTTTGCTGGAATCTCTTTTCAACGCATTTCTGCGGGCGGGTGACGATGGCACCTTTGCGCGACGGCGTGCCGAGCTCGGTGAACAGCTCGAATTGCACGCGACGTTTGAGGCCTTTTCGGAGCACTTTTCAGCTCTGGGTCAGCCTTGGCCCGGAGTGTGGCCATCGGATTATTTTGAACCAACGTCGCCGGCCGTGCAGCGCTTTCGTCGAGACAAGGCAGATCGCGTGTCCTTCCACGCCTGGCTGCAGACCCTTTGCGACGCGCAACTGGCGGAGGCTGAACGCGCCGCGCGGCAAGCCGGCATGGAGGTCGGCCTCTATCGCGATCTCGCGGTCGGTGCCGATCGATTCGGCTCCGAAGTGTGGGCGCGGCAGGATCGTTATGCACTGTCGCTTACAGTTGGCGCTCCACCGGATCCGCTTGGGCCGCAGGGACAGAACTGGGGCTTTCCACCCTTCGATCCTCTCGCGCTCGAACGACAGGATTTCGCGGCCTTTCGGGATCTCGTCGTTGCAAACATGCGTCATGCTGGTGCGATCCGCATCGACCATGCATTTCAGCTGCAGAGGCTGTTTCTCATTCCGCCTGGCAGCACGCCCGCTGGGGGCGCTTACGTTGACTTCCCCTTCGCGGCGCTGCTCGCAATTTTGCGCATAGAGAGCCAGCGCCGTGAATGCCTGGTGATCGCCGAGGATCTCGGCACGGGTCCAGCGGAGTTTTCCGACGCCATCATGCAGTCGGGTATTCTGAGTTACAGGGTGCTGGCGTTCGAGCGCCAAAGCAATGGCGATTTCGTGCCGCCAGCGGACTATCCGCGTGAGGCACTCGCTGCGATCACGACGCATGATCTCCCCACGTTCAAGGGATGGATGCGCGGTTACGATATCGATCTGCGGTCCTGCTTCGGCGTCTATGATGACGCTCACACTCGCGCCAAACATATAGCGCGGCAACACGACGTTACTGCCTGGACGACTGCGTTGCAGGAAGAGGGGCTGACGGGTGCTCTCACTGATGACGTCCGCGCGCGTAACGACGCATTGCGCTATCTCGCACGCGCCCCTTCCAGGCTGCTCGCGGTTCAGTGCGAGGATGTGCTCGATGAGCTAAATCAGGCCAATTTGCCTGGACCTTCCGATGGCCATCCCAACTGGCGGCGCAAGCTTGGGTCGAGCCTGGAGCGCCTGACTGAACCGGCAGGGCCTCTCGCGTGCGTCGGTGCCTTGATGGCTGAGGAGGGACGTACGCCGCGCGTGCGACAATCGCGTCTTGCCGCGCCGCCACCGCTTGCGACTTACCGGCTGCAGCTTCACAAGGGATTTACGTTCGACATGGCGAGGGAAATTGTCCCCTACCTCGCAGCGCTTGGTATCAGCCATGTCTACACATCGCCAATCCAGAAGGCTCAGACTGGGTCTACGCATGGATACGACATCGTCGATCCGCGTGTCGTCAACCCCGAACTCGGGGGCGAAGATGCTTTCAACCTGTTCGTAGAAGCCGTGCACGCCAATGGCCTGAAGCTTTTGGTCGACATCGTTCCCAATCACATGGGGATTGGGGCCGCTAATCCATTCTGGTTTTCGTTGCTGGAATGGGGCGTCGACTCACCCTTCGCGCATATCTTCGACATCGATCTGGAGCGGGCCGATGCGGGAGGCAAATTGCTGTTGCCCGTGCTTGGCTCTTCATATGGAGACGCTCTGGCATCGGGCGATTTGTCACTTGCGTTCGACGGTGAACGAGGTGCGTTTGTCATTCGCCACTTCGACTCAGACTTTCCGATTTGTCCTCGCGAGTACGGCGCTCTCCTCGACCGCACCGTTGCGCGTATCGATGGGGATCTGGCTGTACGCGCGGGCGTGGAACGCCTGGCGCGCGCATATCGGCGGATCGTAAGTGAACACGACGCAGTCGAGCGGGCAGACGCGCTGCGGCGCGGGCTCGTGTCGCTGTCATCCGACGAGCGCGCGGGCGCAGCCATCGATGCCGCACTTCGCGATTTGTCCGCCGATCAGGATGCACTCGATGCCCTAATCTCGCGACAATCCTACCGGCTGGCGCATTGGCGGCTTGCGGCATCTGAGTTGAATTACCGGCGCTTCTTCGAGATCAACACGCTCGCAGGTGTGCGCGTTGAAGATCCGCGCGTCTTCGATTTGACACATGAGCTGATCTTGCGCCTCGTGGCCGAGCGGAAGATCGATGGATTACGCATCGACCACATCGACGGGCTCGCCGACCCCGGCGGTTATCTGCGTATGCTGCAGGAAAAAGTGGGGCCGGGCTTCTTCATCGTTGCCGAGAAAATCCTCGAACCGGGTGAAGAGCTACGGGCATGGCCGATTGCCGGTACCACCGGGTATGATGCGCTGAATGAGATTGACTCCCTCTTGCTCGACCAAAGCGCATCCGCTCGCCTGCAACAGATCTATCGCGACGTCGTTGGTGAGCCACAGAGCTATCACGATGCGCTGGTGGAAGCGAAGACGAGCGTGCTTGCGCGAAGTTTTGGTGCCGAGCACGAAGCCATCGTCGCGGATCTGGCGGAGCTCGCGGGTGCTGGCCGCCGAACGCGTGACCTTGGTATTGCCGCCCTGCGCCGCGCCGTCGCGAGCTATGTCGTGGCGCTGCCTGTCTACCGGACATATGTGGGGCCTTCCGGCGCGGAGCCCGACGACAGGAATCGCATCTCCGGCGCACTACGGGATGCGGGCGCGCTGACCGCGCCTGGAGATCAGGATGCGCTCGCGTTCCTCGGGCGCGTTCTCGTCGGCGATTTCCAGTCTGAAAACCGTGACCTGATCCTGTCCGTTCGCAGGCGTGTCGAGCAATTGAGCGGTCCGATCATGGCGAAGAGCGTCGAGGACACGCTGTTCTACCGCCACGTGCCCTTTCTCGCGCTCAACGAAGTCGGTGCCGATCCCGGCCGCTTTGGAATGTCTCGAGACGAGTTCGATGACGCTGAGCGAAGGCGTGCGCACTTTTGGCCAGCGTCGATGATCGCCACCGCTACGCATGACACAAAGCGTGGTGAGGACACCCGCGCGCGACTGCTGGCGCTGAGTGCGGACGTCGATTCCTGGGCGCGCGTCGTTGAACGTTTTTTCGAACTGACCGAAGGGCCAGATGCAAGCGATCGCGTGTTGATGCTGCAGGCCATGGTGGGTGCATGGCCGCTCGGATTAGTGCGCGACGTTGCAGGTGACGCCGAGACTGGGGAATTTCGCCAGCGTTTCGAAGCATTCGCGATCAAGGCGCTACGCGAGGCGAAGCGTCATTCCAGCTGGACCGATCCAGACGAAGACTACGAGAACAGTACAAAATCCTTCGTCCGAAAGATTTTTGCACCGCGCGGGGAGGCCTTCGAGCTAATCCACGCAGCAGCCGGACGTGTCGCCTTCGCGGGCGCGCTGAATGCACTCGCGCGGACCGTTTTCAAGATCACTTTGCCCGGTGTTCCAGATTTCTACCAGGGGACAGAATATTGGGATTTCTCCTTCGTCGATCCCGACAATCGTCGTCCCGTGGATTACGCCGCGCGGTCCCAATCCCTCACGAAAATGTCTTCGGCATTGCCGCAGTCTTTGCTTGCGCAATGGCAGGACGGAGAAATCAAACAATTCATCACATGGCGGCTTCTGCAGGACCGGATGCAAAGGCCGGAGCTCTACGCTTACGGCAATTATGAGCCGCGGCGCGATCTTCCCAGCATCGCATACGAGCGTGTGTTGGGTGATGAGCGGCTGATCATTTGCGCGATGACTGGCACTGATCTTCTGCGTCGAGGACTGATTTCGGGGCCAGAATTCACAACGTCTGCCTGGAAGGACGCAGTGCTCAACCTTTCGCCCGGCCATTGGCGCAACCTCCTGACAGGATCTGCGTTTGATGCGCAGGGGACCGTGGTCTGCGCCGCAATCGCGGAGGGCTTGCCTTGGCTGGTATTGGGGAATGATGCATGAATGATTCCGATCCGCCCGCCCGCGCAAAGGCACGGCGGGCGAGACCGGCCAAGCCCAAGCAGCTGGAAGCGCATCTTCCTTCTGATGAGGGCCGCGTCGTCATTGAAAGCGTATCTCCGGAGATAGATGGTGGTCGCGCTGCTGCCAAATGCAGTGTCGGGGCGACGTTTACAGTTAGCGCTGATATTTTCAGTGACGGTCACGAGGTGATCGCCGCCGATATCCTCTGGCAGTCTGTAGGCGAGGGCTCATGGTCGCGCGCGCCGATGCGCTTTGTCGACAATGATCGCTGGAGCGGACACTTCGTGCCTCACTCGGTGGGGCGGTATCTCTATTCCATAGAAGCCTGGCGAGACCCCTTCGCCTCGTGGCGGCGCGATACTCAAAAGAAACGCGCGGCTGGCCAGGATGTCCGCGTCGAGGTGGATGAAGCGCTCGCGCTGGCAGTAAATGCGCGTGCCGCAGGCGTGGATGCTGGTCTTTTGGACGAGCTTACACAGCGCCTTGGTGCAGACACGAGCGACCAGCAAATCGAGCTGTTGCTTTCCGATGAAGTGGCCGCGTTGATGGCGTGCGTCGGACCGCGCGAGTCGGTGTCGCATCGCACGCCGGTTCTGGAATTGGTTGTCGATCGGCGCGCGGCGTTATTTTCGGCCTGGTACGAGATGTTTCCACGGTCCGCTTCCGGGGACCCGGAAAGGCATGGCACGTTTGAGGACGTGATCGAACGCTTGCCTTATGTGCGCGACCTGGGTTTCGACGTTCTTTATTTTCCGCCTATCCATCCCATCGGGAAGACTAATCGCAAGGGGCGCAATAATGCGCTGACAGCTGGTCACGATGATCCGGGAAGTGTCTATGCCATCGGCTCGCCGGAGGGTGGCCACATGGCTGTTCACCCGGAGCTTGGAACGCTCGCGAGCTTTCGCAAGCTCATTGCGGCCGCGCGCGCGCAGGAACTCGAGATCGCGCTCGACCTCGCTGTGCAATGTTCGCCCGACCATCCCTGGATCAAGGAACATCCGGACTGGTTCGACTGGCGGCCTGATGGCACGATCAAATTTGCCGAGAATCCTCCCAAGAAATACGAGGACATCGTCAACGTTCACTTCGAGGGAAAGGCTTTCCCTGGAGTGTGGCTCGCGTTGCGCGAGATCGTCTTGTTTTGGGCGGAGCAGGGGGTTCGTATTTTCCGTGTCGACAATCCGCACACCAAGCCGATCCCATTCTGGCGCTGGCTGATCCGTGAGGTCAATGCCCAATTCCCGGATGTCATCTTTCTGGCGGAAGCATTCACGCGGCCAAAGATGATGCAGAAGCTCGCCAAGATCGGCTTCCAGCAAAGTTATACTTATTTCACCTGGCGTAACACGAAAAGCGAGATCATCACCTACATGCTCGAACTCAGCGGCGACATGGCAGATTACTACCGCCCCAATTTCTTCGTGAACACGCCAGATATCAATCCTTATTACCTGC
>JAQGKN010000325.1 GCA_028290085.1 Hyphomicrobiales bacterium | reverse complement strand
TGCGGCCGCGCGCGCCCATCGCAGCGCGGTTCGGGCCGAAAGTGTTCACGACGCTCGATGCCATGCTGGGCCTGTCGCGCAGCGCGATCTCGCCGCGTTTCGAAGCGCCCGCCTATATGATCGAGCGGCGTTTCGCCGAAGGGGTGGGCACGCGCGAACAGATCGAGCTGACCATCGGCGCGCTGGCGCAGGAGCTGTGCCTGATGCTGGAGCGCCATGGCGAGGGCGCGCGGCGGCTCTGCGCCACTCTGTTTCGCGTCGATGGCGTGGTGCGCCACATTCATGCGGGCACCAGCCGCCCGACGCGCGACCCCAAGGCGCTCGCGCGTCTCTTTCGTGAAAGGCTGGAGGCCGCGGGCAAGACGCGCGACGAGGACCCGCTCGACATCGGCTATGGCTTCGACCTGATCCGGCTGGCCGCGACCGAGGTCGAGCTGCTCGACCCCACGCAGGCTGTGCTGGCTCAGCGGCGTGCCACCTCTACCGCACAGAACGATTTCGACTTTTCCGATGGCGAGCGCGCAGAATACCTGGCCGATCTCATCGACCGTCTGGGCGCACGGCTCGGCACGCGGCGGGTGTTGCGGCTGATCGAGCAGGATACGCATCTGCCCGAACATGCCGCGCTGGCCGTGCCGGCCGCCGAATTGCGCACGCGCGCTGCGCCCAAAGCGAGCTTCGAGTCAGCGGCCAGCGAGACGCCCGACCGCCCCATCCGCCTGTTCGAGCGGCCCGAACCCGTGGAAGCCATCGCCTCCGTGCCCGATGGTCCGCCTCTTCGCTTTCGCTGGCGGCGATTGACACATGAAGTCGCGGCCATTGAGGGGCCCGAGCGCATCGCGCCCGAATGGTGGCGGCAGGAGGCTTCCGCGTTAACCCGGGATTATTTTCGCGTCGAGGACGTGCAGGGCCATCGCTTCTGGCTGTTTCGCGAGGGACTCTACGGAAGCGAGACGCCGCGTCCGCGCTGGTATGTGCATGGGTTGTTTGCGTGAGCGACTATGCCGAATTCGCGGTGACCAGCAATTTCACCTTCCTGCGCGGCGCTTCGCATCCCGAGGAGATGGTGGCGCAGGCGATGGAGCTCGGGCTCACGGGCGTCGGCATCGCGGATCGCAATTCGCTGGCGGGCGTGGTCCGCGCCCATGTCTATGCGCGCGAAAACGAGTCGCAGGCGAAGGGCTTGCGTGTCGTCACCGGCGCTCGGCTCGTGTTCTGCGACGGCACGCCCGATATTCTCGCCTATCCGCGCGACCGTGCCGCCTATGGCCGCCTCTCGCGCCTTCTCACGCGCGGCAATCTGCGTGCGGAAAAGGGGGATTGCCGCCTCATGTTCGAGGATCTCGGCGATCACGCCGAGGGCTTGCAACTCGCGATCCTGCCGACCTGTTCGGGCGAGGCCGCGGCACCCAACGCGGACCATTCGCAGCGCATCGCGGAGATCGCGGCGCTGGCTCCGGGACGCGTGTGGATCGCCGCCTGCATGAGCTATGGCCGCCAGATGCGGCGCGGGTTGATGGAGCGGCACGCCCTGGCACAAACGCATCGCCTGCCGCTGCTCGCCACCAACGATGTGCATATGCACAGTGCCGCGCGGCGTCCGCTCGCCGATGTGCTGACCTGCGTGCGCGAGGGCGTCACCATCGACAGCGCGGGGACGCGTCTCGCCGCCAATGCGGAGCGGCACCTGAAGAGCCCGCGCGAAATGGCACGGCTGTTTCGCGAGGCGCCCGAAGCCATCGCGCAGACGCAGGCTTTTCTGAAGGGGATTTCCTTTTCGCTCGATCAGCTGGCCTATGAATATCCGGATGAATTGCGCGAGGGCTTTTCCAGCGAGCAGGAGGCGCTGATCGCCTTCACCTGGCAGGGCGCGGCGATGCGCTATCCCTCCGGCGTGCCCGACAACATCAGCACCATCATCCGGCACGAGTTGAAGCTCGTGGCGGAGATGCAATATGCTGCCTATTTCCTGACGGTGCATGACATCGTGCGCTTTGCGCGACAGCGCGGCATTCTCTGCCAGGGGCGCGGCTCGGCGGCCAATTCCGCCGTTTGTTTTTGCCTGGGGATTACCGAGGTCGATCCGACCAAACACGACCTGCTGTTCGAGCGCTTCATCTCGCCCGAGCGCAAGGAGCCGCCCGACATCGATGTCGATTTCGAGCACGAGCGGCGCGAAGAGGTGATGCAATATATCTATGCGCGTTACGGGCGTTTGCGCGCGGGGCTAACCGCCACCGTCATCTCCTATCGCGCGCGCTCGTCCATTCGCGATGTCGGAAAGGCCTTTGGCTTTTCGGAAGACAGTGTAGCAGCCCTTTCGAGCACGGTGTGGGGCTGGTGGTCGGGCGCGGTGGACGATGCCGAGATCCGTCGCATCGGCTTCGACCCCAGCGAACCCCGTCTCGCGCAGACGGTCGCCATCGCCGACGAGTTGACCGGCTTTCCGCGCCATCTGTCGCAGCACACGGGCGGCTTCGTCATCACGCGTTCGCGGCTCGACGAGGTGGTGCCCGTCGCCAATGCGGCCATGGTGGATCGCACGACCATCGAATGGGACAAGGACGATCTCGATTCGCTCGGCATTCTGAAGATCGACGTGCTCGCATTGGGCATGCTGAGCTGCCTGCGCAAGGGGTTCGATCTGCTGCGCGCGCATTACGGGCGCGATCTGACGCTGGCGACTTTGCCGTCGGAAGAGCGATGCGTCTACGAGATGATCTCGCGCGCCGACACGATCGGCGTGTTCCAGATCGAGAGCCGCGCGCAGATGTCGATGCTGCCGCGCCTGAAGCCGACAAAATTCTACGATCTCGTCATCGAGGTCGCCATCGTGCGGCCCGGCCCCATTCAGGGCGACATGGTGCATCCCTATCTGCGGCGGCGGCAAAACCTGGAAAAGGTGACTTATCCATCGCCGGAACTCGAAGCCGTGCTCAGCAAGACGCTCGGCGTACCGCTGTTTCAGGAACAGGCGATGAAGATCGCCATTGTCGGCGCGGGCTTCACGCCATCGGAAGCCGACAAGCTGCGGCGCGCCATGGCGACGTTCAAGAAAGTCGGCACCATCAGTACGTTCCATCGCAAGATGGTCGATGGCATGACGGCGCGCGATTACGATCCCGCCTTTGCGGAAGCCTGTTTCCGGCAGATCGAAGGGTTTGGCACTTACGGTTTTCCCGAGAGCCACGCGGCCTCCTTCGCGCTGCTCGTCTATGCCTCGGCCTGGATGAAATGCCGTTACCCCGATGTCTTCGCCTGCGCACTCCTGAACTCGCAGCCCATGGGTTTCTATGCCCCGGCGCAGATCCTGCGCGATGCGCGCGAGCATGGCGTGGAGGCGCGCGAAGTCGATGTGAACCATTCCACATGGGACAATTCATTGGAACGCGGCACGATGCGCGATCGCGGCCTGCAGGCGCGGCACGAGAGCCAGCGCTCGCATATTCATGCGACGCATGCGGTGCGGATCGGCTTCCGCCAGATCAAGGGTGCGCGCGAGAGCGATATGCAATTGCTCGTGGAGCGGCGGGCGCGCGGCTACGATTCCGTGCGCGACCTGTGGCTGCGTACGGGGCTCTCACCCGCCGTGCTCGAATCGCTCGCCGAGGCCGATGCCTTTCGCTCGCTGGGGCTCGACCGGCGCGATGCGCTCTGGGCCGTGCGCGGGCTCAATCGCTCGGGGGACAAGGACGACCTGCCGCTGTTTCGCGCGGCCTGCGACAGCGAGCAGGAACCCGAGGCGCGCCTGCCGCCGATGCCGCCGGGCGAGCATGTGGTGGAGGACTACCGCCATCTCTCCCTCTCGCTGAAGGCGCATCCGGTGTCCTTCCTGCGCACGCGGCTCGACACGCGCCGCATTCTGCGCAGTGCCGATCTCGCGCATGTGCGGACGCCGTCTGCAAAAGTGCGCGCGCCCTCATGGACCTTGCCGCAGGTCACGGTCGCCGGCCTCGTGCTGGTGCGACAGAGGCCGGGCTCGGCCAAGGGCGTGCTGTTCATGACCATCGAGGACGAAACGGGTGTCGCCAATGCCATTGTCTGGCCGAAGGTTTTCGAGACGCAGCGCGCCGTGGTCATCGGCGCACGCTTCGTGGCCATCACCGGCCGCCTGCAGAACGAGGCAGGCGTGATTCACGTCGTGGCTGAGCATTTCGAGGATCTGACGCCCATGCTCGGGCTGCTCTCCCTGCAGGGCGGCGACGTTTCCGGGCTGGCTCGGGCTGACGAGGTGAAGCGGCCGCAATCGCGCGAGAAGAAGCCCATTCCTGAGATCATGCGACGGCAGGCTCAAGCAGATGCACCCGCAACCGGGCCGACGCGGCTGGAGGAAGAAGACGTACGCCGCGTCATGCCGCGCGGACGCAATTTTCATTAGGATGCTGCATCCGCAACGATGCCCGGATCGCCGTTGCCAACTCCAATTTGGTCGGCCTTCGCGAAGGTCTGCTATAGATTGCCCCGATGAGCACGCCAGACGACATCCCATTCGACCGTTCACCCGCAGGTCCCGCAGGCGCGGTGGCCGTTCTGTCGCCGTTGGCGCGCCGGGTGATCGCGCCCAACCGGGGGCCGTTCACCTTCACCGGCACCTGCACCTATATCGTGGGACATGGGCGTGTCGCGGTGATCGATCCGGGCCCCGATGACGCCGCGCATGTCGCATCGCTGCTCGAAGCGCTGGGGTCGGAACAGGTCGAGGCCATTCTGGTCACGCATACGCATCGCGATCATTCACCCGCCGCGCGGTTGCTGCAAAATGCGACGGGCGCACCGATCATCGGTTGTGCCACGCATATCCCCAATCCCGATCCCCCTTCCGGCCGGCTTGACGCCAGCCACGACCTCGACCACCGCCCCGAACTGGTCATGAGCGACGGCGACGTGTTTACCGGCGACGGCTTCACGTTGCAGGCCGTAGCGACCCCCGGCCATGCCTCGAACCATCTCGCTTTCGCGCTGGCACAGGAGAACGGCCTGTTTTCGGGCGATCACGTCATGGCCTGGTCGACGACCATCGTGGCGCCGCCCGATGGCCGGATGAGCGACTATATGGCCTCGCTCGAAAAGCTGCGGCAGCGCGACGACGTTGTTTATTGGCCCGGCCACGGCGGCCCCTTGCACGAACCGCAGCGTTTCGTGCGCGGACTCACGGTGCATCGCCGGCAGCGCGAAACGTCAATTCTCGCGCGGCTGGCCGGGGGCGACACACAGATCGCGCAGATCGTGGCCGCTATCTACGACTCGCTCGACCCTCGCCTGCAAGGCGCCGCCGCCTTGTCGGTGCTCGCTCATCTCGAAGATCTGGTGGAGCGCGGGCTTGTCAAGTCCGACGCTGGCGCGGCGACGCTCACCGCGCATTACGCGCTCTGATCAGCGTGCGTCGAGCTGGGCCTGCAACTCATCGGAAAATTTGCGGATCCGGCTCGCGTTGACGCCGAAATCGTGCCGGCCGTAGCGGGAAGCCGAGCGGATATCGATACGCGTCTGCCCGGCCAGTGGCCGCAGGCGGATGGCGACGTCGTCGGGGAAACCGAGAATCATCGATACGTCGACCGCGTCAATGCGGCCGAGGCCCTGACGTCCACCGGGGGGCGAACGATCGACAATCTTCCAATGCATGTTGGAGACGGCGTTCAGCACCAGGCTCCAGGCGTCCTGAACCTCCAGATCGAGCACAATGGGCTGGAGATCTGGGTAAGCGCGGCGCTGGGCCTCGCGCCATTCCGTAGGCAATTCGCCCCCGACATGGCCGTTGCGCGCCGTCAGCGCCGCCGACGACCGGGAAAAATCAGGAGGGTCGATCAGGTCAGTCGAAACATCGTTGAGCACCGGCAGGCGTAGGGCCTGAGCCGCGAGATACGCGGGAAAGCCGAGCAGCAGGGCTGCGAGCACAATCGACATCAGGGCTATGCCGGTGCCCCGCCGCCCCGTGCGCCAGATCACGACGAAGGCCGAGATCGCGAGCAGAACCGCGACGCAGGAGAACAGCATCGCAGCCGCGAAAACCGCGAGCCCGGCCGGCGCGTCAATGGCGTGAAGACGAGCGAGCCCGACGCCGATAGCGGCGACGGTCAGCGCGAACACGGCGAGACGGCGGCTCCAGCTCGCCGCAGCAGATACAGGCTCTTCGATGATCAAGCGTCTCATGGTGACGTGATACAGGCCTCTTGCGCGCCGCGCCAGCGGCTCAACTTGCTGGAGACACCCCGCGCCTCTAGGTTTGATCCAGAAGGACGAGGACCCTGATGACCCAAGAGGCTGATGCCGCACGTGTATGGTTTCGTCTGCTACGACTTCAGACGCGAATCAACACGGCCATTTCCGAGCGCGTCCGGGGTCTCGGCTTGTCCGTGCCGCAATGCGACGTGCTCACGACGCTGACCGAACGCGAGGGCGTCAGCCAGCAGGAACTTGCCGAACGCCTCTATGTCACCAAGGGCAATATCTCCGGCCTGATCGACAGGCTCGCCGCCGCTGGTTTCGTCGAGCGCCGCTCCATTCCCGGTGACCGGCGCTCTCACGCCATCTACCTGACCGATGCCGGCCGACGCATC
>JAQGKN010000263.1 GCA_028290085.1 Hyphomicrobiales bacterium | reverse complement strand
ATGGTTTAGGCTTCGTTGCATTCCGCCGTCGTGGTGAACAGATCCTGAATCGCTCCCAGCGGATTCGACGGGATAGTTTGACCGGCATTTGAGGCGAGTTCGCTATGTTTCGCGTGGGCTGCATTGAAGTGGCCCCCCGCTATGGCTGGTGAGCATCCATGTTTTTCCTGATCCGCTGCATATTCTGGCTCGGTCTTGTCTTCTCGGCTTTGCCGTGGAACGGCGAAGAGGTTCGCGCCGACGTCGCCACCGGCGTACAGAACGCGAGCGTGGCCCTGACCAACAAGGTGCAATCGGTGTGTCAGCGTGATCCCGCTAGCTGTTTGCAGCACGCAGCCCAGGCCACCAAGGTCATGAGCGCAGCAACCTCGCTGAACACCCTGACGCGCGGCGATCTTGCCCCTGCCTGGAAAGGCTCGGTCCCTCGGCCAGCCAGCCGCCCCTCAACTTAGTGCTGGCGCCGACGGTTCTATGCCCCATATAGAGTGGCAGGTTCTGGAAAAGGCACCACGCGGACAATGGCTTCGAAGATCAACGAAATCATCGAGAATTTCGAACTACTCGACGAGTGGGACGACCGCTATCGCTACCTGATCGAGCTTGGCCGCGAACTCGAGCCGCTCGACGAGGCCGCGCACAACGATGACAATAAGGTGCGTGGCTGCGCCAGCCAGGTTTGGCTCGAAACGCACGTCGAGGATGGTCCGACTGGCGCGCCAGTGCTGACGTTCAAGGGTGACAGCGACGCGCATATCGTGCGCGGACTCGTTTATCTCGTGCTCACCCTCTATTCAGGCCTCCCGGCTGCCGACGTCATCGGCACCGACGCGCAGGCTCTGTTCCAGCGCCTCGGCCTTGATTCCCATCTGACACCGCAGCGCTCGAATGGCGTCCGCTCCATGGTGGAGCGCATCAAGTCGGATGCGCGCCAGGCCATGGCAACGGCCTAGGCTTCGATGTTCGGGCGATAGTCCTGCGCGCCCCAGTGGTGGAGGCGACCGACACTTTCGGGACCGCGCGCCAGCGCCGCAAGACCATAATGGCGGGCGAGCCGGGCCAGCGCGAGACCGAGCACGGTGCGGGCCGAGCGGCGGGGCCAGCCGCGCTCGCCTTCGATGCTTTCAAGCCCCTTCAGAAAGCCGCAAACGTCAATCAGCAGCCCGGAGAATTCCGGCCCCACCGCGTCGAGCGCGCGCGATACGCGCTGCCGCGCGGCCAGGACGAGATCGCTCATATGTCCCGGCGATGGGCCACTGCCGCCCGCGCCCGGCATTCCACTCCAGCGCGAAGTCACGCTCGGCAGCGTCTGTGCGAGAGTGAGATCGCGGCGCAGCCTTTCGCCGGCTTCGAGCTCGACGGCTCCGATCAGCGGCTTGCCATCGCGCCCGCGCCGCCTGGAAAGCCAGACGAGCGGGCTTTCCCCCTCGTCCGCGACCACCATCGTCATTTCTCCATCCATTGACACGAGTCGGCGGTCGAGATCGCCCTGCAGCACGCGGGCGGGCTCCAAGGCGTCCGGCCCCACCGCCAGAGCCGCGCGTGCGCGGCCCTGCTCTGTCAGAACCAGGCGAGCACGGCCCGCACGTCCCGGCGCCTCCCAGACGGCAAGAGCACGGGAGACCAGGGCTTCCGCAGCTTCGAACGAAAAGCGGCCGGTCTCCACAGAGACATTCCGCCGGCGAGAGACCGTGCGAATTTCACCTCTGCCGCCCTCCTCGCGCCAGCCATAGGCATGTGTGGGCGCCAACGCGGTGAGCAGCTTGAGGGAGGTCGAGGCAATCATTGAAGGCAACTCCATCTGAACAACGGAGCTGGATCCTATGACAGGATTATTTTCTTAACAAGCCACAAGTTCATGTTATGTTCTCATCGCTCGCCGGACTCGCGGCGGAGGGACGGCTCAAGTCATGACAATCTGGAACTTGCAGGATGATTCTGTGCGCGGCTTGCGGCGCGGTGGGGTCTCACGGGTGATCACACGCCACGCCAACTACGACCGGGCGCGGATGCTGCCGGGGCTCATACCGCTCGCCGTTGGCACCATAAACGGAGCGGAGCCGGGAGCGACACAGGCCATCGTCAGGATGCTGGCACGTGCACTGCGAGCCGAGCGCGTTCGCGGCCGGTGCGGGCACTGTACCTATGATCCCGAACAGCATTTGCGGCTTTACGCGGCTTTTCATGCAGAGTGCCGGGCATTGAAACAACGCCCAGCTGATCGTCAGGCTGCTTGTTCAGCAGCCGCGTGACTTACTTGCCGCGACGGCGCTGCTGGCCAAGGCCCATTTGCTTGGCGAGCTGCGAGCGTGCCTGCGCGTAGTTGGGTGCCACCATCGGATAATCCGGCGGCAGGCTCCATTTCTCGCGATATTCTTCAGGAGACATATTATACTGAGTGCGAAGATGTCTCTTGAGCGATTTGAATTTCTTACCGTCTTCGAGACAGATGATGAAGTCGCTCGTGACGGATTTCTTGGCCGGAACGGCAGGCTTCAGAGCTTCTACGGAAACGGGAGCAATTCCAGAGGTCACGCGGACAAGAGCCGAATGAACATCACTGATCAGCGACCCTAGATCGCTTGCAGGGACCGAATTGTTGCTCACGTAGGCCGAAACGATATCGGCGGTCAGTTCGATAAAACTGCCTTGATTGCTGTCGTCGCTCATAAGTAGACGTCGCCTTTTTGCAACCACCGCTTCAAGGGCGGAGGGAACTCTGTCGGAACGAAGCATGTCGGGCACATACCGAGAATGATCTACGATCAATGCAAATTTTTTACCTCCAAATAATTTGAGCCGCAAGCGTGTATATTGAAAAACATGGTTTTCCCTTGCGAAAATCTGTTCAGAAGATATCACAAAAATCTTATGTTCTTAATGGCTTAGGCTTTGC
>JAQGKN010000253.1 GCA_028290085.1 Hyphomicrobiales bacterium | reverse complement strand
CATCCTCGTGGTCTCCGCTTCCGCGACTGTGCAAAAGGCGCGCGTTCTCTCTCGCCCGGCAATGACCCCAGAGCGATTTGATGCGATCATGGCCAAGCAAATGCCAGATCACGAAAAGCGCCGCCGGGCCCATGTGGTGATCGACACAGCAAATGGAATCGACGTCGCACGGCGGCAGGTGTGTAGCCTGCTCCGTGCTGTCAGCGGCCTCAACGGCCGGTCATTCAAGGGGTAGTGTCCATGCGCGAGATCATCCTGGACACGGAAACGACCGGTCTGGATCCTTCGACGGGCGACCGTCTGGTTGAAATCGCCTGTGTCGAGACCATCAACACGATCCCGACGGGCGAGAATTACCACGTCTACATCGACCCGCAGCGCGACATGCCTGAGGAAGCATTTCGTATCCACGGTCTCTCCATAGAATTTTTGAAGGGGATGCCGTTGTTCGACCAGGTTGGAGATGAGTTTCTGCAATTTATCGGTGATTCTCCGCTGGTGATTCACAACGCCGAATTCGACATGCGCTTCATCAACGCGGAACTGCAACGCTGCAACAGGCCACCGCTTGAAATGAAAAGGGTTATCGACACGCTCCCCATGGCGCGTCGCAAGCATCCCGGGGCACAAAACAGCCTGGATGCGCTTTGCTCTCGGTACCGAATCGATAATTCGCGTCGCACGAAACACGGCGCGCTGCTAGATGCTGAATTGCTCGCGGAAGTCTACGTAGAGCTCCTGGGCGGTCGCCAGGTCACGCTCATTCTTGCAAGCGAGATAAAGGTTGCTCAGAAAATCGAGGTCGTCGCTGTTTCAGCACGTGCCGAGCCGCTGCCAACACTCACGGACGCTAACGAGTTCGAGGCCCACCGCAACTTCGTAGCTGCGATGGGCGCGAAAGCTATCTGGGGCAAATATCTGCCGCTGTGAAGCTCAGGAGACGGCTGTCGGAACAGCTTCAGCGGCACGCTGGCGGTAAAGCGCGTGGAAATCGATCGGGTCGATCAGCAGGGGCGGGAAACCGCCGCAGCGAACGGCATCGGCCACGATCTGGCGCGCGAACGGAAACAGGAGGCGCGGGCATTCGATCATGATGATCGGCTGAATTTCCGTCTGCGGAATGTTTTGCAAGCGGAAGACGCCAGCGTAATTCAGTTCGAATTTGAACAAGGTGGAGGTTCCGTCGAGCGCCGAACCTTCGAGGACGAGTTCAACCTCATAATCGGTCTCGGCCAGCTGACGAACGTTGACGTTCACCTGGATCGAAATATTGGGGCTGTTTTCCTGCGGGCCTAGGGAACGCGGCGCATTCGGATTTTCAAAGGACAGGTCCTTTGAATACTGCGCCAGGACGTTCAGCTGCGGGACCGATTCCATCTGGGCGCCGTTGCCGTTTGCCTCTGCCATTGTCCTGTCTCCTGCTGCTCGTGTTGGGGGTCGCGCTCGGGACCGCCGGGTAACACGGGCCAAGGCCATTCACAAGGTGCGGAAGCTTCGCGTGCCTGCTAACGAACCGAGTTGACGCGCTCAATCTTCGACACCGGTGCTTCAGTCTCGGTACGCCGCCATTCGTCCGGTGTGAGATCAAGCGTATCCGACCGGGTCGCCTGCCGAGGGCCGAAGCGTCGGACGATCCCGCTTCTCAAGCTGGGCGAGGCAAGTGCCAAGCCGATAAGATCGCTTAAAAAGCCCGGCAGGATGAGAAGGGCTGCCCCTATACCCTGGAGCGATCCCTCAAGCATGGCTCCGGATCCGATATTTCCGCTCCGTAAGCCTGTTCCGAGAGTGGCAAAAATTCTGCGCCCTATATCGCGTATCATGACGAAACCGGCCAGCGAGGTCATGATCCCGAGCACCAACGCTGCAGACCAGCCAACCGCCGACACGACGAGGGCAAAAACCGCGAACTCTGCCGCGAGCCATCCTGCCAGGAGCAAGAGCACTTTCTGCGACCGGCTCAACGCATTCTCCTTTGCCTAAGCACCTACACGCGGTAGATGGCAAAAACGAAACGATCTCTTATCTGCTATATGATGAGCGTTATCGGCCGGTTCAACCGGCCTCGCGACGGACGCTGACCCAGGCTTTTGTAATGAATGACTCTTTTGACGTGACGACGATCATCTTCGCCCTTCTCGCCGTTTTTGTGGTCTGGAAGCTGCGTTCGGTTCTGGGAACCCGCACCGGAAACGAACAGCCGCCGCTCGAGCCATACCGGCGTCAGGGTGGTTCCGAACCAGTTGCGCGCGAATCCGAAGGCAACGTCGTGCGCCTGCCTGGGGCAGCCCTCGAGCCTGTGCAGCAGCAGGATGGTGACGGCCGCAAAGGCGATTGGTCGAAGATTGCCGGGTTGGATGCCAGGGCATTGCCCGGTGTCGAGGCCATAGCTGGGGCCGATCCTGCATTTGATCCGAAAACGTTTATCGATGGTGCCAAAGCGGCCTATGAGATGATCATCATGTCCTTTGCCGCAGGCAACAAGGCGGCGCTGCGCGACCTCCTGTCAAAGGACGTATTCGAAAGCTTCTCCGCCGCCATAGCAGAGCGCGAAACGCGCGGTGAAACGGTCGATACGACTTTCGTGTCCATCGATAAGGCACTTCTGGAAGACGCTCATCTGCGTGAGAAGGTCGCTCAGATTTCAGTTCGTTTCCAGTCAAAGTTGATCACAGCGACTCGCGACCGCATGGGCACGATTATCGACGGCAACGCTGACAAGGTCGTCGATATGGTCGACATCTGGACCTTTGCGCGGGAGATATCGTCGCGGGATCCGAATTGGCGGCTGGTTGCGACCGAGGCTGGCGCATAAGCTTCGACGTCACGTATCCGAATCGAAGGACTCGACAAGGTGAACAGGCCCGCTGATCCGGTTGTGGTTGAACACGCGAGGCTCACACCACTATCTTTCCGCGATCTGCCGGGGTTTGACGACGACGACCACGCTGAAAGCTGGAAAGCCTTCAGGGCATCCTGTGTCGCGATTGCCGGCGGGCAAACAGAATTGCGTCTGGGCCGCGGGGCTAGCCTGCAACACGTGAGAGTGTGCAAGGAGGCTCTGATTTTGCCTGAGGTTCCGGCAATCGAAGCCGCGCGCGCATTCTACGAGAGAGCATTTACGCCGTGTCTGATCGAGCCGAATGACAATCAGATTGGACAAGCTGCCGAGCGCGCCTTTTTTACTGCCTACTATCGTCCGGAGGTGGCCGCTTCGCTGACCCGAAGCCCCCAATTTCAGGAGCCTATTTTCGGGCGACCTGCAGATCTCATCACGCTCGGGTCTGATGGTGATGATGTGACGATGCCGAGCGGTCTCACGGGTGCGAGACGAGCGCCTGACGGACGTCTTGCTGCCTATCCGACCAGGAGCGAAATCGATATGGGCGCTCTCGGCCCGTTCGGGCGGCCCATCGCTTACGCCGAAGACGCCATCGAAGCATTCATGATTCAGGTGCAGGGCTCGGCGAGAATTCGTCTCGCGGACGGGCAACGCATCGACCTGACCTAT
>JAQGKN010000252.1 GCA_028290085.1 Hyphomicrobiales bacterium | reverse complement strand
CTGGTTTCATGTCTATGGCGACCAGCCGATTCCCCCGGGCGATGTGCTGCACTGGACCGGGCGCTTTCAAAACTGGAATTACATGTGCGCGGAGTGTCATTCGACCGCCGTGTCCAAA
This sequence comes from Hyphomicrobiales bacterium, assembly GCA_028290085.1. Lineage (GTDB taxonomy): Bacteria > Pseudomonadota > Alphaproteobacteria > Rhizobiales > Beijerinckiaceae > Terripilifer. The sequence goes on along the minus strand of JAQGKN010000252.1, from coordinate 2,649 downwards.
AACTATCTGCCTGCTGCCGATCGTTTCGATACACGCTTCAGCGAGATCAGCGTGGGATGCGAGGGCTGCCACGGTCCAGCGGGCGGCCATATGGCGTGGGCCGCAGGTTCACCGCGCACCGGCGGTGCGTCCAGGGGATTTGCAAACAGTGCGGCGCGGCGCGTTACGCCCAACTGGACGCCCGACCCGCGCACCGGAAGCCCCGCGCATGGCGTTGACCGCCCCGAAGGCGATGAGGTGGAAACCTGCGCCCGCTGCCATTCGCGGCGGGGCATAAACTCCGAGGCCTGGAAGCCCGGGCGCCCGCTCGCCGATACACATATGCCCTCCATGCTCACGCAGGGGCTTTTCGAGGCGGACGGCCAGATGCTCGACGAGGTGTTCAACGATCATTCGTTCAAGCAGAGCCTCATGTATGCGAAGGGCGTCGTGTGCAGCGATTGCCACGAGCCACATTCGGGAAAGTTGAAAGCGGAAGGCGCAGAGGTCTGCAGCCAGTGTCACCAGCCCGAGCGTTTTGCTGCAAAGACTCACACCGGGCATGAGACGGGGTCCGGTGCGCCCGATTGCATCAGCTGCCATATGCCCGCGCGGACTTACATGGTCGTGGACAAGCGGCATGATCATTCGTTCCGAATTCCGCGCCCCGATCTCACTGTTACGCTCAGCACGCCCAACACCTGCAATGCGTGCCATACGGACCGCTCCGCGTCATGGGCGGCCGATGCGGTGACGCGCTGGCACGGACCGGAGCGCAAGGGCTTCCAGACCTACGCGCAGGCCTTTCATGATGCGCGTGCGGGCGATCCGGCTGCGCGCGCGCAACTGATCGCACTGGCGCGCGATGGCCATGTGCCCGCGGTTGCTCGCGCTACGGCTCTGGATGAGCTCGCTGCCTTCCCCTCCGTGGCGACCGAGCAGGCCATACGCGCAGGTCTGCGGGATGCTGATCCACTGGTGCGCATCGCCGCATTGCGAGCAGCTGCCGCCCGGCCCATTGCGGAGCGCATGCGGTGGGCTGGCGACCTCCTCGAGGATCCCATCCACGGCGTGCGCACCGAGGCGGCACGCAGTCTCGCCGACGCGCGCGACGCAGATGTTGCCCCAGAGAGGCGCGTGAAACTCGCGCGAGCTTTCGCGGAATATGAAGCGACGCAGCGGCTCAATGCGGACCGACCTGAAGGGCGCGCCAATCTCGCAAGTTTTTTCATGCGGCGTGGCCGCACGGATGACGCCGAGACCGAGCTTCTTGCGGGCCTGAAGCTCGATCCTGCCGCGAGCGGGTTGTCGATCAATCTCGCCGATCTCTACCGGCAGACGGGCCGTGAGGCTGCGGGCGAACAGGCCTTGCTCGCGGCCCTCTCGATCTCGCCACAGGATGCATCGCTGCGCCACGCGCTGGGTCTCACGCTCGTGCGGCAAAAACGCATTCCCCAAGCGATGGACCAGCTTGCACGCGCCGTCGCGCTCGATCCTGCCAATGCACGCTTTGGCTATGTCTATGGCGTCGCGCTTCAGTCCACCGGGCGCGGCGGCGAGGCGCTGGCTGTCTGGACGAAAGTGCTCGAAACGCATCCGTGGGATGCTTCAACACTCTCCGCCTTGATGAGCGACGCATTGGCCCGGCGTGATCGCGCGCAGGCCTCAAAACTGGCGAACCGGTTAAGCGCCCTGCAGCCCGACGATGCCGAACTGGCACGTCAGGCCGCGCGGCTCGCACGACCCTGAGCTATGCTCAGGGGCAGTTGTCCTAGAAGCCGTTGCGGCGGCTGGCGTCGGTGTAATACCAGCAAAGGCCGGGCTGCGGTGCGCGATAGCCATAAGAGCTGGCCGCCGCCGCTGAAATAACGCCGATGGCCGCTCCAGCGGCAATCGCACCGCCCGGCGCCCAGCGGTAAGGACGCGCCCAGGCGCCCGGCCTTGTCACCACGGCGATACCACCAGGGCGGTAGCCGGGCCTATAGCCGGGACGTACACCGGGCCTGACGACCGCAGCGCCATGCACCCGGCCACCGGGACCACGGCGAACGGCCACCGCTCCGCCGCGCCTGCCGCCACCGCCGCCTCGCGCCCGAATCTCGATGAGATTGTCGCTTGCGCCTGCAATGGTCGCTGCGCCGTTAAGCGGCAAAGCGCGCGCCTCCTCACCAGCCGGAATTGCAAGCATGGCTGCGAAACACACGACGGCGGACATGTCACGAATTGATCCAAACTGACGCTTCATGACCATGTCTGCGCTCCTTTTGTCGACTTCCGCAGCCCATCTTGTGCGCGCGACGCAAGGCGGCGCTATGCAGATTCCGAATCGATCTACCCTTCGCATCCGGCATAGCCACGCCTTGCGGGCCGCCTCTACAAAGGCCAAGCCGGTGTTGCGCATGGTGTGGCGGCGATGAGCACGACGCGCGGCATCCCCAGTTGAGAGGAATGCAAATGCGAAATCTTTTGATCCTTGCCGGCTCCCTCGTCGTCATCGGCTCCGGCAGCGCCTCGGCGCAGGTCGAGCTGAACAAATATGCGGACGCGCGCGGCTATATCGACGTGCAAAAACTGACCTGTGGCCAGCTTGCCGGCACGTTTCAGGAAGACGCCGACTTTCTGGGGATCTGGTACAGCGGCTGGTACAACGGCCTGGCCAAGAAACATGCC
>JAQGKN010000103.1 GCA_028290085.1 Hyphomicrobiales bacterium | reverse complement strand
CTGCGATAGAGCGGATCACGGTGAGCAGATTTTTGGTGCGATGGTTGAGTTCGCGCATCACGAACAGCTGCTGCGCTTCGCGCTCCCGGCGCTCGGTGAGATCGAGCAAGAAGCAGATCCAGACGAGTGGCTGGCGCTCGTAGAGCGTAGCGCCAATCATCACCGGGACGGTCTTGCCGCTTGGAAGCAAAAATTCGCGTTCGTAGGGGCGGCACGCACCATTGGCCATGATCTCAGCCTGAGCATGCGCTTCCATGGCGATGTCGGCGCCGACTGTAGCGGCTTTCCAGTCGAAACCGTTGGCTTCGAACTGATCGCGTGTGAGGTCGACCATCTTCAGGAAGGCATCATTGGCCTCGATGATGCCGTCTGTCGAGCAACTCGTCACACCGAATACGTTGGTTTCCATCAGCCGTGAAACGCGCGCCGTGTTCTCGGCATCGGCCGCGTGTCTGGCCTCCTCGACAGCCAGTCGCGCGCGTGCGTCGCGTTCGCGCGCCGTGGCAACGGAGGTCCGCCATGTCAGCAATGACAGGAGGCCCATCGCGGCGAGGCAAAGGAGGCCGAAGGGTGCGAATCGCGTGAGCCATTGCTCCTGCACAGAGCGCAGACTGCGACCGTGGCGGACAAAGACTGGATAGTCGCCAACGCGGCGCGTCGAGATGTAGCGCTCGATTCCATCCAGCGGCGATCGAACGAGAATAGCCCCGTCCGATGCGGAGATTCCCGGGTTCCGCTGCTGGCTTGCGGCACCGATCTCGTCGTTGGCGGGAAGGTGCGGTGAGTGCGCCAGAATGGTGCCATCGTCGCGAATGAGGGCGATCAGGTCACCTGAACGGTTGTTGAGGTGCTGATAGAAGGTCTCGAAATAAGCAGGCGAAAGGAATGAAGCGATCATGCCATCGTAATGATCTTCCAGCGTCGTGCGGCGACGTGCGACGGGAAAGGTCACGGTGCCGTCCGCGCGCTGCCTGATGAGCGGCCCAACATATGATTTGGCTCCGTCCGCTTGCCGCGGGCGCACGAAGTCGAGGGGCGACAGGTCGATCGGAGTTTGGGGAAGCGCGAAGCTCGCGGCAGCGACCTTGTCGTCAGGGTCGGCGACAAGGATGCCGGCAAGCGGTCCGGCGCTTTTGACGAGCGCCGTCAGGAACGCCGCGACGTCCGTGTTTTCTCGAATGTCGCTCCAGGACATTCCAAGGATGCGCTGATCGACGGCAGTGAGAACGGCTTCGTGCGTCTCGAAGGAGCGCAGGGCGTGTTCATGCAGCAAGTCTGTCGTGCGCTCGATGCCGCTGCGCGCCTCGGCGTTCACCGCTCGCCAGGAGGCAACAGCCCCCAGAGCAAAGAACGCCAGCGGCACGAGGATTGCGCTGATGGTAAGCAGGTTCAGGCTGGAGGGCCAGGAACGCAGGCGCTTGAACGGCCGCTGGCCGACAAAGTGGGCTTCAGCGATGTCCTTGTGCAAGCCCGATCCTCCGGCTCCCGAACCGGGAACACGCTACGTTCAAGAAAGGCTCTGACTGGCCGTCATCTGCGACCAGCCCAAACGTCAGGAAGCATACCTGATTGAGCAAGCTGCTGCGTTCAAATTGCATATTCAATGTCGCGCGCCAAGTGCGCGGGTTCATATCTCCAGAAATCGTCCACTTGCGACCGGCCGTTCGCCGGTGCTCTCCCGGGGCGCAGTGCCAACATCCTTCAGGTGCAACGCTTCATAAGCAAAACGCACGCGCTCGCTGCCGTAAGTGCGCTCCAGTTGCCGTATTGTGAAGTGCCCGTGCGCCAGGTTCTGGAAGTGATCCATGAAGGCATAATTGACGGCTGCGCCGCCCACCGCGCCAAATATCGGAACCGCCTGAGCTGCAATCTTCTGCGAAACGACCATGCCGAAGCGCGCGGCGATCTGCGACAGCAGGCGCACCAGGATGGGGGCTGTCTCATTGGCTGCGCCAGTGGCTGCCACGTAGTGGGTCGCCTCCGAGACAGTGCGGGCGAGCAAAGTGCGGATCGCGAAATAGCCGCCGTCCATATAATCGTCGGTGGGGGTGCGCCCGCCGAGCGCGAAAACCTGCATACAGGCCAGTGCCGTCTCCGGCTTTGTCAGGTCTTCGCCCTCCGCTTTGGCGATGTCGGCAATCGCGCGCAGCAGAATGACGGTGGAGAGCGGCAGTTCGACGGGCAGGCTCGCCAGTCCGAAAGCTCCGCCCATGGCACCCGACGCCGTGGCGAGGGTGCGGTGCATCCCGACACGCGAAGTTGCGCCACCCTTGCCCAGACTGCGCAGCGCGACGTGCATCGCCGCTCGAAGCGCTTTGTCGACGGCGCGGTTTGCAATCTTGCGGGCGCGCTCGGGAATGAGGTTTCCCGCCAATTCGACCTGTCGTCCGAACAGATTGGTCAGGCGCGCCGCATAGCTGATGCGTTCGAGGTGCCGATAGGCGGCTTCGAGTGCGGTCTGATCCTCAGGAGGGAGCTTTTCCTGCGGGCCGGATAGATCCAGCTCCGAGGAGCCAGCCGGAAAAAGCGTGTCGTCGCGCATCCCTGTATCCCACTTCGAAGACCTCGGCAGCCGTGCTTGCCGTCACCAAAGTGGGGCCTGCCGCGTCTGGTCACAAGTGTTGGTTGTCCCGATTGGCTGCGCTGGCCCGCCAAGTTTTTTTTTGCGCGTTTACGAATGGCGGTCACCCGAATTAACCACGAGAACGGCGAAAATCAAGAACGTAACGGCCCGCGGGGATCGGCGTCGGCCCATATGGCACTTCGAGCAAAAGAAGAGAAACGGCTGGGATCTGGGCACTTGATGAAAATTTCGTACAAAGTTTACCAAAGAGCTTCAGTGAAAATTATACTTACCTCGTCGGTAACACAGATAAATCTGTTTCTATAAAATCCCGCTTTTTTACTTAGATCGACTGCAAATGGGGCCGGGCAATATTCGATCCATCAAATGGGGGTCGCGTAATGTTCGGTTCGGTGATGAGGAGCTTGGTTGCAGCGGGGCTTTTGGCTGCCGGTTGGGCTGGTTTCAATGCGACCTCTCAGGCGGGGCCACTGGAGGCGACGTATATCTCGGTCGGCGCCTCGACGCTTGTGCCCTTCGGCTGGGTCGATTTCTGCCATCGCTACGCTCACGAATGTGATGCGGGCGCGGGCCCCGCGCTCGATGTGAACGCCACGCCGAAGGCCATGAAGACCATCCAGAAGATCAACCTTTGGGTGAACGGCAACATCGTGGCACGCTCCGATATCGACCACTGGAACGTGGTCGACCGCTGGGATTACCCGAGCGACGGTTATGGCGATTGCGAGGATTACGTCCTTCTCAAGCGCAAGATGCTCATCGAAGAGGGCTTTCCCCGTCAGGCGCTGCTTGTGACCGTGGTCAAGGACGAGCAGGGCGATGGACACGCCGTGCTGACCGTGAAGACCAACAAGGGTGAATTCATCCTCGATAACATGCAGGACGACGTGAAGAGCTGGGACCGCACGCCCTATCGTTACGTGAAGCGCCAGTCGCAGCACGATCAGAACGTCTGGGTGAATATCGGCGCCCCCGCGGCCTCGACTCTCATGGTTTCGCGCTGATCCGCCTGTCGATCGAATGAATATCCTGCGGCCGGGTCTTGTCCCGGCCGCCTCTCGTTTGGCCCGGCCGTCCATGCTTATTGTTCAGCTTAGGTTCATGCGCGTGCCCTCGAAATGGCACTGCGGGATGCGGAGGTTCGACTTGAAGCGGACTTGTCAGCATCGCGGGCAGGGCGTCCAATGCGGCGTCTGGACTGTGTCGAGAAAGGTCATTTTCATGTCTCTCAATTTCCTTCGCGGCGGCGCGGCCGTCGCAATCCTGTCCGCAGTCTTGCTAGGTGCGGTTTCTGGTCCCTCGCAGGCACAGGAATCCATCATGAAGCAGTGCGGCGACAAGTGGCAGGCGGCCAAGGCGGCAGGCACCACTGGCGGCACCACATGGCCCAAGTTCCTGTCCGAGTGCCGGTCCGGTGGCGGTGCTGCTGCCACCACGACGACGGCGACCGAAGCCTAGCCGGCCGTGACACCCGCGAAAGTCGAAG